>JBBSRP010000055.1:0-14518 GCA_038242935.1 Flavobacteriales bacterium | reverse complement strand
TAGTATAATTACTGATTTCAAGAGAATTAAAAAGCAGATTTCTAAAAATGGAGAATAAGATTAAAATTATATTATTTGTTATATTTGTTGGCTATATAGTGCTAGGGCTAATTATCAAAATCCCTAGTATTCTTGATAACATCATTTATGGCGCAATGGCACTAGTTTCTCTTTTCTTTCTCATTACAAATAAAAAGGAATTAGGTTTGACCGACATTTTTAAAAAAGAGGAAAAGGAAGAAAAATAGTGGCCATTTATTACTTTTGAATTTTATTATTTATTTTGGGTTCTAGTTAGAAAACTATCTCCGCGAGGAGATAGTTTTTTTTTATAATAATAGTTATTCATTTGGTTCCTCTCAATAATCAAAATTCCATACAACTTACTTAAGTCTATTTTGCTCTTCTGTATTTCCCGATTCTTTATTAATAGATTTCAGCTTTGTATTTCCAAATTTGTACTGAATTGACAAACGTATATGCCTTGCATCATAATAGCTAGAAAAATCATTTCTGATTTCGTTGCTATAATTACTAGATTTTGATAATTGGGTCTTGAAAATATCATTTAAATTTAGGGATAACTGCAAATTATTTTTAACCATATATCTCGCAGTTAAGGAGAAAGATCCATAAGGTTTAAATTCATAGATACCCATCGTACTTTTAAATTGGTACCAATACGAAGCATTGAGTACCATAGACTTTGATGAATTCAGAATAAAGTCATTATTCGTACTTGCGAAAGTGTAATTCCCTTTGACATTACTATTGGTGAAATCTGCAGAAGATTTTGCGTTACTATAACCGCTATCAAGAGAATTTATAGATGTCCACCATCCAATCTTATTATATGTATGACTAAATGAAATACTATACGTTTGTGTATCTAAAAAATTTAAAACAGTATACCTAGTTATTTTTGAGATAGGATCTACAATTCCAAAATGTTCAAACCCATTTTCAATTTTATTATAAGAAAATTTGCTGTCAAAGTTTTTGTAGGAATAATTAAATTCTAAGTTATCTGAAAATGAGGGTTGAACAAAAGGATTACCCTCAACATAACTATAAGGACTGTCATAGTTTTTAAATGGATTTAACATTTCATAACTAGGTCTCAAAATACGTCTACTATAATTAATAGAATATGTACTATTTATATTAGCTACATACTGAAAGTATAAAGTAGGGAAAATTTTAATATAATCGTTTTTATTCTTCTGATCATAGTTCTTTGAATATCCTTCTGTCTGAGTCGCTTCTACACGAAGAGCAGCTTGAAGTTCCCATTTATCTCCAAATTTTTTATTTGCAGAAAAGTACAATGCTTGATTATTTTCGCGATAATTAAACTTGTTTGATTGTTGTTGATCTAATTCTGGCTCATTATTTTCTAGATTGTATGATTTTAAAATGTTTTCACTTTTGATCACGGAAATTTTAGCCCCATAACTAAAAGTGGTCCAGCTAAGAGGCATCTCAACATCTACTTTTCCAGAAAGGTTTGAAATGGATTGTCGATTATCAGTTGTTATTGCAAAATTTGATGTGGGTATGGTTACATTATTAGCATTATATTCGTTACCAAAAACCAATCTTTCATCTATATTACTGTAATCAAAGTAATCTACATCAGTTGTAATTTGTGTGCCTATAGTGTCTATAAGAATAGTATTGTGATAGTTGGCAGAAAAAATAGCAGGTTTGGTAAATGAAGTTAAATCTGTGTCGACATAAGATTTTAAAGTAACGGGAGTCTTATTGAATATATTTATAAGAGAATTATCTTTGCTGTTGATTTTTGAATTGCTTCCAGTTATGATAAACCCAGTGCTCCATTTTTTTGACACCTCATATTCAGCTGCCAACCTATATCCCAAATTCTTATTAGTAATTTTTCTCGGAACTTTTTCATCCCAAGTTTCGTCACTATAATATGTAGTAATGTGGTCAGAATTTTCACTAATCGCATTGCCAATATTTAAGGACGACTGTACTGTTAATTTATCTTTGTTGTAATTAAAGTTACCTTGTAATGATTCGGAGAAATATACCCTTTGTACTAACGACATTCCTACTGTACTACTCCAAGCATCCTCTTTAGCTTTTTTTAGTTTAATATTAATAAGCCCACTATTTCCAGACGCAGAATATTTTGCTGGCGGAGCTGTTATAACTTCAATGCTCTTTATGTTTTCCGAAGAAATCGTCTTTAAAAAATTCATTAAATCGTCACCAGAAAGCTCTACAATTCTATCATCCACCATAACCATCATACCAGCCTTCCCAATAATCTTTATATTGTTATTTATGACTCTAATTCCGGGAGTGGACCTTAATGCGTCGGATGCATCACTACCTGCCAAAGATATAGAATTTTCGACATTGAATATTAATCTATCTATTTTACGCTCTATTAATTTCTTTTTCTGAAGAATCACAACTTCATCTAATTCAGTTGTATCCTCATAAATAATATCACCTAAGTCTAAATCATTATAGATATCAATAGTTTCTTTAAATATCAATATTCCGTTTTGATCTATGATGACTTGATATCTATTGGCAGAAATATCTATCACAAAAAAACCCAAACTATCAGAATAGGTGATATTTTGAAATAAAGAATCTTCTTCGATGATTGTTACTTTTCCGAATTCTATTGGATTATTGTAACTATCTAATAATTTGCCTGATACTCTCACTTGCGAAAATAATAATGACGGTAATAGTAAAAAAGCAAACAATAATAATCTGAGGTAAGAATTTCTTTTTGTATAATTCATTTCTGTTTTATGGTATCAACAAACATATTTAAATAATTCTTAATAAGATATGTATTAAGGTAATTTGTTTTAATAAAATCAGTTTAAAAAGGAAGAAGTTACTTTCAATCTAAAAGTAAATACAAAAATTTTCACGGTGGTTTCTTCAGGCACATTAACCACCAAACAAACGCAGTTGAAAGATTTTTCATTTGTTACAAATAATACGATATCTACTTGGCAATATCAAGTAAAATTTGAATCTAATACACAGGCAGTATTTAAGTCTAGCACAGGAGCAGTAATTCCTACTAATACTTACGTTAATATGCCGCAAAATACTTCTAATTTCACTTACAACTATCTTTCGGATGCAATAGGAGCAGATCTTATTACAATCTCAGTAAAAGATCAGTTTGATCAAGTTGTGAGTACTACTGTAAATGTAACTGTGGATAGCAAACCAACAATTGCAGCAGTTGAAGCTAATGTTAAAAACATCAATGGGTATCAATTAGGTGCCTCATACAAAATTGCGGGTGCACAAGGGTATGGTGCAGAAAGTGCCATTGTAGAATATCAATTTAAAATTCTTAATTATAAAACAAACGTATACGATACTTACACAACAGTATAAAATACTGCTATGTATCCACAAGATTGTTTGTATGGATTTTATTTCAGTCCAACTTCTGGAACTTGTAGCGGTGTATCAATCGTTCCGCACGCACAAGTAACAAATGAAGATAGAAACATCAATTTTTATTGGAATCAACCCTACACTGTGAGAGTTAAAGATGCTGATGGAATATGGTCCGCTATAACTACTGGAACAATGACTTACTAATGATAAGGATGATTGGATGTGCTAATTTAGCTGACAGTAGTAGTTAAGCATAAAGTCTTACATTTAGCTTATGACACAAGAACGAAAATTATATGATGCAGCTTTTAAACGACAAGCTGTAGAACTAAGTAAAGACAGAAAGAACCTGTCTGAACTTGCAAGAGAACTTGGTATTCAAGTCACTTTACTTTACAAATGGCGTAAGGAGCTTGATACTTTTAAAGCAGGAAGTTTCCCAGGTAATGGTAATTTAAAATTAACTCCCGAGCAGGAACGTATACGTGAACTAGAGAAGAAATTACATGATGTTGAGTTAGAACATAGTATATTAAAAAAAGCAATCGCCATTTTCTCCAAGACCGATCGATGAAATACTGGTTCATTAAAAGTAATGAAAAGGTTTTTCCGATTGATAAAATGTGCAAGGTGCTAGAAGTAAGCTTTAGTAGCTACTATAGATGGAAGCGGTCTTCTGTTAGTAATAAAGTCATTAAGAAAAAACATTTAAAAGTAGTAATAAATGACACCTACTTTCATTATAAGCAGCGGTATGGTAGTCCAAGGCTTTGTGTTGATCTACAGAAGAGAGGGATTGAAATATCACGAATTACAGTAGCTAAGTATATGAGAGAAATGGGGTTACGAAGTAAATTAAGTAAAAAATTCCGAATAACTACAGATTCCAACCATGATTATTTAATTGTAGAGAACCACTTAAATCGGCAGTTTAAACAAACTGAACCTTCCAAAGCATGGGTATCTGATATTACCTATATACCTGTAAAAGAAGGGTTTTTTTATTTAACGACTATCTTAGATTTATATGATAGAAAACTAATAGGCTGGAGTTTAAGTGATGGAATGTCTACTGATCAAACAAGCTTACCAGCGTGGAGAATGGCTCTTAAAAATCGAAAAATAAGTAAAGGACTTATCTTTCATTCTGATCGTGGTGTTCAATATGCCAATAAGAAATTTGCTAATACTCTTGAGTCCTATAAGGTCAAAAGAAGTATGAGCAGAAAAGGGAACTGCTGGGATAATGCAGTCGCTGAAAGCTTCTTTAAATCACTCAAATCAGAGCTGATTTACGGCAATAAGCTTATATCGAGAAAGGACATGGAGAAGGAAGTATTTGAGTACATCGAACTATGGTATAATAAAATGAGAAGGCATTCTTCCCTTAATTATCTAACCATTCAGGAATTTAAAAATTAATAGCAAATATGCGGCTTAACTAATACTGTCATTATTGTTTGCATATCCATTGACAAGATGCTTACCAATAAAAAATTTAAAGATTTTTTTGCTAAAAATGTAGCGACTCTATAAAAAAATAAAAAACCACTTCGTAAGGAAGTGGTTTTGTCTTTTATCTTGCAACGAGCGGAACGCTCTCAGCAGTCATCTTTTATATTAGAATTTAATTACTTTGCAAATCCTAAACAAAATATACCATAAAATGATACAGAAGATTAAATCGAAAATATATACAAAGGTTATCTCTTTAATCGTTCCTCTGAAATAGCTCTGATGAATCATAAATGGCATCATATTAAAAAAGCCTGGTCTAATAATAATAAGAAAGATAACTAAACTTATTATGGAAGGGATTATATAAACTATTTTTTTTTTCATCTTATTTTATTGTTAATTTAATCCCATTAATATTATATGTTCCCGACGGAAGATTTTTTATTTGGTTAAAAAAATCAAAAATCGAATGACCTTGACCTTTATCCTCAGAAGTATCTTGATTTTCTGCACCTGGCATAGATTTATTTCCTGCAACAGAATCTTCGCTATGTGAAAATTGAAGTGTTGCACCCATATTTTTACCTTTTACTGCGGATTGTTTATCTGGTTGAAAAGGAGCAAAGTCTGCTTCAAACGCAATTATCAGGTCTTTTATATTGTGCTTTTTAGCATACTCTAATATTGCTTTTGCATAACCTTTCGCATAAGATCCTCCCATACTATGAGAGATGATTTTTATTGATTCAGTAATATTTCCTTCTTTATCTCTCGCTAAGCTTGCTATAATTTGTTTAGCATCTTTCATTCCTTGAGAATATCCGCCATTTGTTCTATTTGCTGAATTCAAATTAGAAGTACCAAAAATAGTTCCCCATGTTCCAAAAACACTTCCTCCCCCTGAAAATGTATTGACAAACCCACCCATAGAACCATCTCTATAAATAGCATTATAATCTCCTAATCTATCCATAACGTCTTGGTCAAAATTCATCGAAACTTTGGTTGTCATTGGTCCAAAAGCTGTCGAATATTCTCTTTCTTCTGTTTTTCTCCAATAATCAGATTTTCCTCCATCACCCATATGTTGGCCATTTATAAAGATTACTAAATTACCATCGGGATCAATTGCCTGAACGGGTGTATTTAATGCATAAATGTATGGAGAACGACCAAAATACAATTCAGCTTTATTGTCCGTAACATTCCATCTTCCAATTGCAGGGTCATAATTCCTTGCTCCGTAGTCGTAAAGGTTAAGCCCCAGCTCGTCTTGAAGCTCCTTTCCGTTGTACTTATACTTATAAGCTGCACTCCCAAAAATATCTGGAGCTATTATTACTGGTTCGTTTCCAGGACCATCGCCAATGGCTCGCATAAATCTTTGAGTTGCATTATCGTAATTAGTATGCTTGAGCCCAAAAGGATAGTAGTGATTCTCTTCCATAATTCTCGTAGCTCCACCATTTGGATCTTTTGCATAACTCAAACGCACATTGCCTAAATGATCAGTATAATTAAAAACATAATTAAAATACCCTTCGGTATATTTTACATATCCCTCTGCGTGCGGGAAAAATTCAAGAACGTTGTCTTGATATTGAAAGCCACTTAAGTAATCTGTGGTAGTAGTTGGCCTTGGAAATGCAGTGACTATTTTTTTTTGTTTACGACCCACAGCATCGTAAATATAATTAATTCTAGTTGTCCGTGAAAATATTATTTGTGTTGGAAGATTTAAGTGATTATAGGTAATTGACTCGATACCTTTATTGTCATCACGTATCATATTACCGTTATTATCATAACCATACTCGATAGTATTATTAGCTCCATCAGAAAAACCAGCACTATGATTCGTTAAATCGGTTACCTTTATAAGTTGGTTTTTATTGGCAGCATCATACGTATAAACTAATTCGTCAATTGCTAGTGTTGCTGGTGATCCATAATCCTGCTCTCCAGTGCGTGCTAATGTTAGAATATTTCCATTCAAGTCGTACGAAAGTTCCTCATTATACGCATTGCTTACCGCATCAGATTTTTGATAGATTGCTTTTGTAAGACGGTTGAGATTGTCATACTGGTAACCGTAGCTTCGTTTTGTATTGCTGCTTGCTGTTCGCCAATAGGTTTCGGAAATGTTTCCATTGTATAATGGAGCCACTATATTGGTTCCTGCAACTTGATCGTAATTTATTTTGAAAGAAAATAAATCTTGGGAGTTATTGACACTTTGATTACTTTCTACATCGTTTATTGCGGTCAGCCACCCTCTAATATTGTATTGATAGTTTATATTTTGCAATGCGCCAGCTCCTGAAATAGTTGTACTTCCGACCATTTTTAAGACTAATTGTCCAATTCCATCGTATTGATTAGCAGCTAGCAATTGCGCAGGCATTGAGTTAATTTTATGGCTGTGGCTAAGCAAACGATCTTGGTCTGTATATTCAAATTCTTCCTTTACTAGCAGTTCCGCCGGATCTTGGTTCTGTTTTTTATGTTTGGTTTCGGTGCGAAGTGTTTTTCCGGCAAAATCTATTTTACTGTCAATCTGTAGAAACCCTCCTAAATAATTTTTAGTATAAGTACGAACTACTCTGGCTTTATTATCATAGAGTAGGTAGGATTCCTCACCCGATATATCGGTCGTATTCTCAAGTATTCTGGTCCAGCTCCCAGTATTTAAGCCTTTTGGCTTGATACTATTATTATAATAAATTGCTTGAGAGTTGTCGGTTAAAACTGTTGTCGGAATATTGGTTGGCGCATTCGGAAAGTTATAATCGTCATAATAATTTACTGTCAAAATATGATGACCATAAGCTGGCCATACTTTATTAGAGTATCTGAAAATAATATTATTTATAGAATTGTTTGTTGCTGAGCTATTTTTTATCTCACTAAGTTTATCATTCGTATCTAGATTTCGACTGTTTTGCAAAGTATTTCTAGTAGCACTTGTTATCTCAGAGGCCATCCAAGCTGTAATTACTGCTCTGTTAAATTCATCATACTTTGTAATTAGCCATCCAGAGTTACTCATATTATTAAATGGAGAGGTCGCGGTACTTGAGGCAATAACTCGGCTGAGTTTATCATAAACAATAAATTCCCATTGTTTACCCGGCAACTTTTTCTCTACTAATCTATTTTTGACATCATATTTATATTGATAACACAGTCCGTTAAGTACGGATTCAATAATTGTAACTGAAACATCTACCATAGGCGGAATTACAAAAGTCAAATTTCCATATTGATCGTAGACGTAATAGGTATTAACTGTTTTCAATTGGTTAAAACCATTAGCTAATTTAACATTTACATAAGTTCTTTTAAGAAGTATTTTTCCATCTTTATCTTTAAATTCTTCTGTGGTATTTGAATTGCCACTTGTCCAGTTTTCATCTTTTGTAACTGTTTTATATAATTGATTCTTAGGATAAAACCCTTGCTTAATTAAGGAGGGATTAAAAAAACTCCCGTCTGTAGATGCTGTTAAGTTTACTTTAAACATTTCTACCTCACTAACTTTATTCGTTTGATAATTTAGTTTTATTTCATGATTAGAGCCCATTGTCCAAGAAGTACCTGGAGCAGATTGTTTAACTACTCTATTGAGAGGAGAGTTATCAAATAGTTTTTCACTATAGGGGAGTTGACCATTATAAATGCTATAATCTTTAACTACATTTTCAGCATTAGGAACATAATCAAAACTGGAATTGGATGTAGGAGCAGAAAGATATTCTCTATAAGACCTACCAAAACCATCATAAACCATCGGAGTTACCATATTGGTTCCAGTACCAGACTTACCTACAGCAATCTGTTGCTTAGGTCTTCCAAGTCCATCAAAGTAGGTTATGGAAGCATCAACGTTTTCTGTAGATTGTGGAGCAACAGGTGTGGTGGTTTCTGATTTGTAAACTTTTTTTATAATATAGTTTTCAGACGTAGTCTGACTCATCATCCTTAGTGAGGATAAAAATATTAAAAAGTATAATTTTTTCATATAGAATAGCACTAAGGTTTATAATTATAAAAGTTTTCTAACAAAATTTTGCTTTGATTATCCTTCACTAGCTTTAGTCGGCCTGCACTGTCGTACGAATAAGTTGCACTTTGATTTTTTTGATCTGTAATTTTAGAAATCCCAATTAAGGGTATATGAGTATAGGTCGTAACCATCGAAGTTGGAGGTGCAAGATTAACTCTAAGATTTATTAAAGATGCTTGAAAAATATTTAAATTTATAAAATTGTCTGAGGTGCTTTGAATATATTCATATTGATTTTGGAAGCTTGAAAATGATGCATTCTCAATTTTAGCAATCATCTTCTGATTATTATACCCCCATAATAATGTTGTCGGTACTCCGTTTGCTACAGCATATTCTACAACTTTACCGTCTTTATATCTATTAAAGCTAATCTTCTTCTCCAATTTTCCTATTCCGGATATCAAAGGCAAATTGTTTGGAAATTTCGCAGCGTAGATAGCTATTGGCATAGCTAAAGTATCGGTAATACTATCTTTAGCATACACTATTTTTTCCTGCCATGTTTTTGAACCATTGATAGAGACACTTGTTTCTACTGGCTGAGCTATTCTATTATCAGTAATTAAATCTGCCATTGCAGGTTCAGTTGGAATGTCTGGAGGATAAACATAGGAAGTTTCTACCACACTTCCATTACTAGAGGTGGTGTTAGTTTTGATTGGAAAAATATGTTTGTAAGTTGGGCTATAAGTATAGTTTGTTATGGATTCAACTTCTTGACCATTAAAATAATCGATGTTTTTTGTTTGAAGAAGCTTCACCCATCCAGATGGAATTGAATATTGACGTGATCTGAATTCAAAATATCGATCTATGGCAGAATTTAATAATTCAATTTTTATACACATGGCAATGCCAGCTTCTCCGCCATACATACTGGAAAATTGATTATAATATGAATCTGTTTCATATTCATTATAAGTAGAATTTAAAATAATACCTAGTTTATTATATACTTTTTTTTCTAAGACTAATCCTCTTTCAAAACTTCGATCTTCTCTTGGGATTAAAGGTGAAATAAATACATCTTGTATACCATCATCTAAAATATTTGAAAATTTATACTCGATAGCTCCTAAATTTTCTCCATTTTGATTATCAATCATAATTTCTTGAACTTTACTATATCCGATTGATTTGCCAGCAATACTTGAAAGATTTATACCGTTGTTTGAACCTAATAAAAGTCTAGTACAAGTTCCTGTCGCTTCATAACTTACATTACTATTACTAAAATCTACCCCAGATCCTGGAGAATAGATTGTACTTAAAGGTGTTATCTTATCTCCGTGATTAACACCACTAGATTTTGCAGTTTCGGGATTAATATAATGATATGTTTTTCTAATATCTTGACCTGTGTTTGATTTTAATAAGATTGATTTTATTCGTAATGTGCCAACTTTTCTATTTGCAGCAAATGGAATTGCTGTATGATTGTACCAATTTATTTTTAAAACGGCTGTAATAGGCATGCTTCCAACCTTCTTTATCTTTAAATAGTAATTTTTATTTTTGGGTAGATTAACAAAATACTTTTTATTTAAATAAAATCTTAATATTTCAACTTTGTTTTCATTCAAAATAATTCCATAAGCATAGCTACTGCCCGATATAGGTAGACAATCCACACAATCGCCTAATGGATTTTGAGGGCTTTCAAATTCAATGACTTGATCAATATCGCCATTTAAATAAAAAGGATAATCATGGTTAAAAGTATTAATTTGACTATTGATTTTAAATTCTTGATAATTATAAGTTGTATCAATACCCGAAGAGTAATAATCATCTTGTTCGTATATAAATTCTTGAGTTCCACCAGTAGGAAGTTTTAGTGTCTTAAGTGATCCTATTACTCCATAAATAAAATTAGGGTTTTTATTTGCATGACCGTAAAATCGATTATCATATAAAATTTTAGGAATAGGACTTTCATTTTCAGCACCATTATAGACCCCCCAATAGTCAGTATCGGGAGAAAGTCTATTTGGCAAAGGATTTTGTTCATTATATGTCAAGACATGGGTAGTATTTTCAATTTGATCAACTACGCTATTTAATTTTAATCTATATTTTAATCCATTTTCTAAAGCTTCCAATGATGGGTGAAAATTAATTGAAAAAGGACTATTATTATCTTGACTTTCAAAGTAAGATTGTTGAAAAGAAAACTTTTTAATCAATTTTTCAGCAGAATTTTTAACTGTTATTCCAACGCAAGCTACGTCTTTGTATATATCGTTTCTAGTATTTGCTACATCTTGATCGTCGGTGTAATTAAAAAATATCTGACCATTTGGAAACACAATATTACTTAATATCAATTCATGATTATCGGTTATAAACAATTGGGAATTTATCGCTCCAACATACCCGTCTTCGAACTCACATGGTCCGCTGATTGATAAAGTTTGACTTTGAACACTATTAACTATGTACGAATAATGAATTGATCTATAATTAAATTTTATTTCTTGCCCATTTAAAAATACAATTTTATCAATCTTATAAAGATTAGAATCATTTCCAGAATTACTTGCTGACCTCACATGTTGATATCCATTTTTAGTAAAAAAAAATTTAGTCCCATTATTATTTGTAAATATAAATGGATATCCAAAACCTTCGATTTTTAAAGCATTGTATGGGATTTTTTGTATAGCGCCTGAACTATCCCTTATGAATTTTCCACTGTGTCCGTTTACATTGTAAGAAAAAATATCCGGTTGAGTATCTTTTGTAACGCCGTGTACTAAACCAACAGCCCGTCTCGCAACTATAAAATCTTCTGGATAAATCCCAAAATAACCATAACCATAATAATCTCCATCAAAATCTCTAGGATCATAAGTTTGAACAAAACCATCATCGTCATACCCTATAGTTTGTTTAGATAAACTTAAATTTCCAACATTTAATGACCAACCCAGTCCAATTCTGCTGGCCACCTCGCCAACTTTAACTCCTGAGAGATGATAGTCAAGTGAAATAGGAAAAACTTCTCCATTAGATTCTAGATTATATAAAGGTATTGATATGGAATTTGAACCATTATAAGGACCAGGTGGGATGTCAATAAATTTGCTTAAAGCCGCAGCATCGGGAGTTTTAGGAAATTGATCCGTCATAGGTTTTACGTAATCCGGTGTCTGCCCGACAGCATTTAGTGCCAGAAATGCAAAAGCAATTGTCATAAATCCCGTATTCGTTTTGATTTTTAAAAACTTAATTAGTTCCATTTCGTTTTATTATTTTAACAGATTCATTACTGATATTCGTTTTAATATTTACAAGATAAATTCCATCAGGTAGACCTGTTAAATTTATGGGGACAGTTCTGGTATATATAGGAAACGAACTGATTTGTCGTCCTGCCAGATCGTATAAGGATGCAGTTCCTTCTTCGAAATCATAACCAATAATGATGTTGGTATAATCGTTTGCTGGATTGGGAATAGCTTCAATTAAATTTTTTGTAGATGATAGTTTATCTTTGTCTTTTAATTTGACAACCCAAAAATCATTCATTCCTATAGAGGAGTTTCTTTCTCCAGAAATTTTCGAACTTGAAGTTCCTGCTAATACATATCCTCCATCTCTAGTTTCAACAGCCTTACGCAAGATGTCTTCACCAGATCCTCCTACACTTTTGCGCCATAGTTCTTCGCCATTTTCTTTAAGTTTAATAATCGTATAATCATTGACTCCTTCTTTATTCTGCTTTTGGCGCAGTGTGATCTCACTTTTTGCGTGCGCGCCAATTAGTAAAGTATTATCCTTATTCTCAACAATTGACATCAAGAAATCTTGTTTTCCTATGTGATATGTTTCCTGCCAAAGTATTGTACTATTTTGATCAATTTTGACTAGCCATAAATCACTTCCTTCACGGTTACTCTTTGATTTATTTCCATCTGTCCCAGAAAAAGAATGACCCGCAAGGAGATAACTATTATCGGCAGTTAGTAGTATTTGAGACAATTCGTCGTCTTTATTTCCTCCAAATCCGTTTTGCCATTCTATTACTCCATTTTTATCAAGTTTTAGAATCCAATAATCATTCATTCCAAAATTGTCAACGGTCTTGTTCCCTGAAATGGGAGAATTTGAAGTTCCACCTATTATATAGCCACCATCAGCAGTTTGTACTGCACTTTTTAATACATCGGCATATTCTCCTCCAAATGATTTTTGCCATTCTATTTTACCCGTTCGATTTAATTTCACTATCCAATAATCTAAATTACCATAATGCTCAGCAGTCTTAGCATATAAATTTTGAGGGATAGCATCACTTTTTTGAGCGCTAGAAGAAGAGGATCCTGCTACAAGATATCCACCGTCTTTAGTTTGAATTACAACTTGCAAGAGTTCCTGAGATTCTCCGCCAATTGTTTGTTGCCACTGCTCATTTCCTGTTGCATCTAATTTTATTATCCAATAGTCATCGGCTCCAAATCCATCAACCATCTTGTCGCCGCTTTTCTTTGAGTCTGATGTTCCGCCAAGTATAAAACCACCATCTATTGTTCCAGTAGCAGTTTGCAACATATCCGTTCCAGAACCACCAAGTTGCTTCTGCCAGTCGATGTCACCTCTTTCGCTCATCTTCCACAACCAATAATCTAAATCACCTTGCCCTTTATTATCTTTATTCCCAGATTTGTCAGACAATGAACTTCCTGCAAGAAGAAATCCATAATCGGCAGTAGGAACAACATCTAGAAGATATTCTGATTGCTTGCCACCAAAAGATTTCTCCCATAAAACTTCTTGGGCTCTGCTATGTAAAGCTGCTAGAAGTATAGTCAATAATACTATAATCCTAGATGTTTGTATTTGTTTCATTTAATTTATTTTTAGCGGACATATTTTTGAGAATATTACTTTTCATTATGATTATAATGAAGATTTAAGATTATTAATTTATTGATATCTCCATATCTACAAAGCGTTTATATAGTGTGCAAAAATATATAATATTATGACAGAATTAACTTTTATTTCACGCTTTTATAACATTTTGATTTTTGTTACGGAGTTGCCGTAAAATCAAAAAAACAACTTCGTCTTATACATTAAAACGATCGTTATAATGACGAATCTCCTATCATATACATTTCAATTTAAATACAACTAATCTAGAATTTTATAGTTCATAATTGATGTCCACTTATCAAAGTACAGTTAATAGCTAATAAGACCTATATAATGAACTTTATTAGTATCTTTGAATTAGATCTGATTTCCAATAAAAAGACACAATTTCAACTCACGAAAATATGTATGTGCTTTTAACTCCTGAAAATAATTATTTTGTTGAATATTTAATTGGTACTTTAATATTATCAAGTTCCATTTGCGAAGCTATGATTTTTGAGGATTTAGAAACTGCAGTAAAATTCAAAACAATGCTTTTTGTTACTTGTGAGCTTCAAACGTATCCACCCGTCCAACCACATCTTTTCTAAATTAACCTAAGCAACTATTTTTGTTTCAAACAAATCTAGTTATGGACAAAAAAGAATTTATGCTCTCTCAAGTTGAATCTTGGAAGCAAAGTGGATTAGCACAACG
>JBBSRP010000054.1:0-14648 GCA_038242935.1 Flavobacteriales bacterium | reverse complement strand
ATGTTTTTGAACTGACTTGAATAAGAAAGACAGTTTAAATTCACATGAACTTAATGGACTTATTTTTTTTAAATATATCAAAATTTCTTGTCTCGGGGAGATTTTGCGAGAAGGATTGAAGCGGCATCCTTTTCTGGCATGAAATGACAGAAAAGATATAGTGGAAAGCCTGACCTAAGCCATATTACTGCTTCTATTTTGCACAGTTGTTCTGGCGAAGGGCTCGCCCAAATAATTAGCTGGAAAAAAACATAGTATTTAGAAATTGACCAACATTCCGATGCCTGCTTCTTTGCCATTGTAAAAAGGTAGTGCGACACCATCGACCTTACTCAATTTGTCTTTGAAGATTTTTTTCTTGAGATACGGATGGACGGCGTAGGCAATTTTGGTACTTAAAATCCCAATTCCGGCGCCGGCGGCAACATCTGTAAGCCAGTGACGATCGTAATACATCCTGAAAAAACCTGTTCCTGTCGCAACTGCAAATCCTGCAATTCCATACCAAATCGAAGTGTCTTTGTATTCTTGAAATAGAAATTCTGCCCCCATAAACGCTGTAGCTGTGTGTCCAGAAGGGAAGGAATTATTGGAAGTGCCGTCTGGGCGTTCAACACTTCCAGTATTTTTTATGATGGTTACGCTGGTTCCCGTTATTAGGTAAGCAGTTCCTAAAATTATCGTGCGATCTTTGAAATTATGTTTTGCTTTTATTCCTGCAGCATCCAACCCATAGACGCTGACAAATGGAAAATATTGCGAAAAGTCATCGATTGTAATTTTCTCATCAATATGTTCACGCAATTCTGATTTTACATCACCATTTATATTTTTGATCGTTTCACTTTCTAGACCAATAATAGCAAAGCCGAGTAGGGAAGCGGGGATTATCATTGATTTGTAGTTTAGTTTGCTATTATTTGATGCATTATAAAGATTAAAGGTGGTACTGTTCGTAGTTTGAATTCGCAAACTATCTACTACGTTTTGCGCTTGCGATACTTGTTGAAAAAGTAAGAGTGTAAATACGCACCTGCATAAAACCATTATTCTCATATTATATTTCTGTATTTTGTGTGCGATTTTGGAAATGCGACCAACCTATTAATAGTGCCATTATTAAAATGGATATTAGAGATGACTGCAATGTTCCGAGATCTAATCCTCCTGCTGTATGTGGTTTAGTTAGAAAATTTCCAAAAGTAGCACCAAAAGGTTGTGTAAAAATAAATGCAAGCCAGAATAATAGGATTTGGTTAATTTTAGTGAATTTATGCAACAAGATCACTAGGACGATAATGCATCCGGTAACTATTGCTCCTGTTAGGTAGCTTAATCCGACGTCATCACTGAGATAATCGCCAAATGCCGTTCCGAGGCTATTTGAGAATAGGATGGCTGTCCAATAAAATACTTCTTTTTGTCGTTCGGTGATTGGATAAACTTGGAGATTATTATATTTTTTGTGCCATAAGAAGAGCGTAAGTAGCAGCAGTGAAAGCAGTAAAGCGCTTCCTACAGCATATCCTAAACCAAAGCTTCTATCTATGAAATCTGAAATTTCTGTTCCTAATGTTGTTGTGCCAATAATTACCAGCCAATATAATATTAGAATAAATTTCTTTGAAAAGATCTGAAGTGAAAGAAAAAACAGAAAGAAGACGAGTGTAATTCCGATACCCACGGCATATCCTAACTTAAAAGTTATAGAAATATAATCTCCCAATGTTTCGCCCAACGTGGTAGCGACGATTTTCATCAGCCAGAAAAGTGCTGTTACTTTGGCTACTTTACTTGCAGACTTCGCTGTTGAAATGAATTTTTTATAACAAACTTATTTGGAATTAGCGGCTTCTGTTAGAGGTTATAATCGATAGTAAATTAGTTACTATTTGTGAATATTAATTTTTTTTAAGACCTTTATTTTTTATTTCTTGAGGATTTTTTTTAAATGTTATTCTATTTTCTTGAATGAGTAATCTCACAATATTTTTTGTGAAAGGGATAGTAGTGGAAATACTTTCTTTGAAGCACTGCGGAGCAAAAGCTTTAAGAAAAATTGGGAACGGATAGCCCGAGCAGAGCCCAAATACATTTATATTTTTTACGTAATCATTCTGACTTTTGATTTTGCCCAAAAAATCAAAAAGACTTCTTTAAAATCGATAATTTAGTAGAACGCTCATATTTAAAGTAACTGTTTAGATATTTCATTGGGGAATGTTTAAAGATTAATACTGACTTTTAAAAAATTTCCAAAAATTATAATCTTGCTTACTATTTTTTTGTAACTTATTGGCAATGTCTAACAATATTAAAAATTACAGTTATGAGAAATAAAATTTATATACTATTAGTGTTATTCTTCACAGTTTCTTTTTCAAATGCACAAATCGCAAGAAAAAACAAACCGGAAAAATTGGTTCCACAAACAGTTGAAGCCGCATTTAATTTAAAATTTGGGAAAAAGGATGTTGTCTGGTTTAGTAGATTTGAAGGTCTTTACGACAATAAGCAAGTTTATGAAGGAAGGTTTATGTTAGATAAGCGTTACTCTACGGCAGTTTATACTCCCGATGGAGATTTAACCGCTTTTGTTGCTACGGTTGAATATAATGAAATTCCAGAAAAAGCTAGAAATTATATGGAGAACAAATTTCCTGGTCGTCGAATTATCGATGCAGCTTTAGTAACAAGGGGTGGAAATGATGTTACTTATGAAATTAGCATTTACATCGATGAAGAATATATTGTAAAAGTATTTACAAATGAAGGTGATTTCGTGAAGAGTACAAGGGGATAGTCGAATTAAGGGAGATTTCAAAAGTATTATCAAAATAAAATCCCGAGAGGATACTCGGGATTTTATATATATAAAATGATCTAGTGCTTAGTTTAAACTTTCAACTTTAAGAATTTCCATCTTTTTGAATTCGTCATCTGCCAATGGCCATTCGATTTTTGCTCCAACCGTATATCCTACAAGCGCTAGTCCCATATCGTCTACAATAGAAAGAGTTTCGTTTCTTCTTTTTGCTTTTGCAGGAGCCACAAATTTATAAACTTCTTCTTCGTTTGTCGTTAAATCTTTAATTGTAACCTTAGTGTCAACTGAAACCACATCACTTGGCAAATCTTTACGAGATACTTGAGTAGCATTTTTCAATTGCTCTTTTAAAACTTCTTCTTCAGCTGCAGTAGATTTCTTTCTTCTTAGGTGCTCTTTAATTAAATCGTAAATTCCTGTTGTTAAAACTATATTCTGTGACATTTTTTTATTTTTTTAAATCAATCTTATAAAGCACTTTACATTCACTCAATATTAAAATCTCAATTAAGAAATTATAATAAAGCGATTCAACTTGACTGACGATTTGTATTAATTTATGTATAGCGGAAGTAGTCCCTACCTTGAGTCGTGGTAGGGCTTAAGAGATAAACTCTTTTGAAGATCTTAAAAAAGTATCATCATGCAAATAAACTAAAACCAAAGGTGCGGTTGTAGACGTGAATTTGCACAAAAGATAATATAATATCATTTTAGCTGTCATTTTTACTAAGATACAACTTAAAGCTATCGAAGCAAATTATAAAAATAGATTAACAGTTTGTTATATAATTCTAGTGAGAATACGACTTTTAAATTAGCGGGTATTAAAATGGGTCTTACAAAAGCTAAATCTGCAGTTCATTCCAAAATTGGTTCAAATATAATTTTCTGGCAGTATAATTCTGATTAGAGTACCTTGATTGAAATTTTGATTCTAAAGTTAGAATCCAAACTCTCCAGTATATTTTAATATTTTTTGTTAATCGCAATTATAAAAAAAGCACCAACAGATTTTACTATTGATGCTTTTTTAGAATTTTCGAAAATCCTAAACTGCTTGTTCGGTTTTTTTCTTACTCTCTTTTAATTCAGCGCTCTGTCGTGGCAGATCTGGATTTTCTGAAAGGTAACGCTCAAAACTGTCATCCATTTCGTCAATCCACGAAGTGTGATGTATTTCAGCTTTGGTACCAGTAATTACAGAAGTATACGTTTTATCACGATATTCGAGAATATTTTCGTCTTTGTCCTTAAGCCATTGCTTAAATAGTTTGGCAACTTTGTCAAGATCAAATTCAGGATAATCAGTAGCAGAAATAAGATCCTTGACGTAATCTGTCTGGAAATCTACCTCGTCATCGTGATCTTTGTTCAATTTTGATCTTTTTAACCATTTTTCAATATCTGCCTGACGATCTTCGATGTTTGGCAGCTCAATTTTACCTTGCATAATGTCTCGTGCAAACCAAGCTTGGGCGTCAAACATATTAAATGTGTAATATTGATCTTGCATACCTAAGTATAAAAGATTAGGAATTTTATTAAAAACAACTCCTTTATATAGACTGTTTGGATACAAGCAGTTTGGTGTTTTTAATCGCATATTATCGGGCAAGAATGGGAACTTATGTTGATATCCTGTACACATCACGACGGCGTCAAATTGTTCTCTGCTACCATCACTAAAATGGGCAATGTCACCTTCAAAATTTTTGAGAAGTGGCACTTCTTTAATTCCATCAGGCCAGTCCATTCCAATAGGATTACTTCTATAACTCAAGGTTACAGATTTGGCTCCGTGTTTATAACTTTGCACACCAATATCCTCAGCAGAATAGCTACTTCCAATAAGTAATACATTTTTGTCTTTGAATTGATCGGCGCCTCTAAAGTCATGTGCATGCATTACAATTCCAGGAAAATCTTCGATTCCTTCAAAATATGGCATATTAGGAGTAGAGAAGTGACCACTTGCGACCACCAGATAATCAAATATTTCTTCGTATGTTCTATTATTTACAAGATCATCAAGAATTACTTTAAATTGCTTCGTTTTTTCATTGTACTCAACCCATCTTGTAGTGGTATTAAATCTAATGTATTTGCGAACATCACTTTTGCGAACTCGTCCTTGTATATAATCAAATAAAACAGGACGTGGTGGATATGAAGAAATAGGACGTCCAAAGTGCTCATCAAAAGAATAATCAGAGAATTCCAAACATTCCTTAGGACCGTTAGACCATAAATATTTGTACATACTTCCGTGGGTAGGTTCACCATATTTTCCTACTCCAGTCCGCCAAGTATAATTCCATAATCCACCCCAATCTTCTTGTTTTTCAAAACAAACGATTTCAGGTATTTCTTCTCCTTTTTTTTCTGCTGATTTAAATGCACGCAGTTGAGCCAATCCACTTGGACCTGCTCCAATGATTCCTATTCTTAATTTCATATATATTTTTTTAGATATTTATAAAATCCAAAATCAAATAGACGGTGTACTTTAATACGAAGTGCAAATTTTTTTGCATTCGTAATAATCAACTATGAAAAATTTAGCTAGTTTAGCAATCCTAAAACCATGAGGTTTCAATTTTACCCTACTCAAATGATCGGGCGGGCGGTTGAGAAGACAGCTTTTACAAAGGCTGTATGAAGACAGCTTTTACAAAGGCTGTATGTAGAAAATCTCGTCTATTAATAATGGATCGTGATAATGCAAAGATACAAAAAATATGCCAAAGGGCAAGGAGAAGCCAGAACGGTGTCTATAGTAGTGTTCTTTGCACAAGCTTTGGTGGTGAACTTCTGCGTTCAAAAAACAAAAAATTTCAGTAGAAAAATGTCAGTAGATCTACAGTAGAATTATTTCAAGATACTACGAAACTTTTATAAGGAATTATTCTTTAAGAGAAATAATTGTTTCTTGATTGCGAATTTCATTTTGTAATGCTTCAGCACTATCTTGCAAATAAACGGTGCGCGTAGGGAAAGGTAATTCAATTCCTTCATTTTCAAAACGTAGTTTGATGCTTTCCAAAACATCACATCTCAAATCAAAAGCATCATCATAATTTCTTGCCCATGCCCACGCACGTAATATCACAGATGACTCATTGAGAGATATAAGCGATACTCGTACTAATGCTGCTTTTTGCTTTTTTTCCGTCTCATTTCTACCGTCCATAATTAGTAGATGGCTTTCGCATTCTTCTTGAATAATCTTTTTCGCAAGTTTCACATTGCTATTGTAAGAAATTCCGATTTCTATACGCTCACAAACCTTGCGTTCAATAAGATCATAATTAATCAATTTTTCTTTATTAATAATTGCATTAGGGATTACGATCATCTTGTTGGAAAAATTTGTAAGCACCGTGTGACGAAGTGTAATATCTGTCACTTTCCCTACCATTGTTTCACCAATCTGGATAGTATGACCGATCCTGAAAGGCTTGAAAGCGATGATAAAAACACCACCAACCAAATTAGAAAGTGCTTCTTGCGAGCTTACGCCAGCAATAAGTGCCAAAACTCCAGCACCTCCTAGAGCAGTTTGCGAAATTACTTTGAGAGATGGAAATACAAGAAGACAAAATAATGTACCAATAATGTATACTGTGGAAACTGCAATATAACGTAGAAATTTAAAGGACGTTGGATCTTCTTTATGCCTAACCTTCCTTTCGATACTTTGTACAAACCAAACATTCAAACTTGATGCGAGTACTATGGTAACAACAGAAACCAATCCAACATATAAGGTCAGTTTGAAGTGTTGTTTACTTTGCGTCAAGTCCTTTGTGCCAAAGATTATAAGAAACAAAACCATCACTCCCAATACTAACCACAAGGCATTTAATATTCTTCGAACCAATTTAAAAGCAGTAATTGGTGCATGAGTATTGTTTTTTAGAGCATCATTTGATACCTTTTTGAATCCCCACGAAGTAAATAGCATTGCAATAACCATGATAGCTATTGTAATACCTATCTTAATAAGTTCATCTGAATATTCATTAAAAAAATCTTCCATTAATTCAATTGTATTAGGCTGTCAAACAATTATTTATAACACAAAAACTTACCTACTAATAATATTTAAAGGTACTACTATAACTACTCTTATACCGTACTTAAATCGTGACAAAATCTAGAATTAAAGACAAGGAACATAAAATATGAGTTTTTTTAAATATGTATTCAAAGTAAAAACCCACTACCAAATTTGATTCGATAGTAGGTTTTTACGTTGAATTATTTCTGTAGTAATGTACTACTGTATTTTTTCATCTCTCGGCGTCACCGCAGATTGTGGCTCAGAATTCATATCTCTATCCATTTCATACAAACTATGATTTGAAGATGTCAAGGTCGAAGCCAAATTGTATTTATCCAGCACATCATTGATTAAAGTTTCCTCTTCAATCTGCTCTTGTACAAACCATTGTCCAAAATTAAAAGTCGCCCAATCGCGTTCTTCGTGCGCGAGATTTACAATTTTGTCAATCTCTTTTGAGTTATCTACCTCATGTTGCAAAATATTGTTAAGACATTCTCCCAAGTCTTTTGGATGAACAGGAGCCGCAGCAATTGCCTCAATTTTCGCACTTCCCCCACGGTCATTTATATATTTTAATATCTTAAACATATGCTCTCGTTCCTCCTGCATATGCCCGTACAAAAATTTTGCAACACCAGCAAAGCTATTCACTTCTGCCCATGATGCATAGGATAAATATACCTGCGCTTGATAGGCTTCACGTGTCATTTGTGCGTTAAGCATTTGCTCCATTTTGTCTGAAATTCTTTTCATAATTTTTTATTTTTGTGGTTATTAATTTAAGTTTTTACGCTTACGCGAAAGGATGAGCGTTACAATACTGATTACATTTTCAAAATTGTAGTGAGATTTTCCTATATGCCGATTTCTGCTATCAACGTCAGAAAATAAATTTGAAAATACAATTTCAATTCGAAAAATCTATCTAAAGCTACGATTTCACTGTTGACATTCCGCCATCAACGTGCATAATCTGTCCTGTAATCCAAATTGCTTTGTCCGAAATTAAAAATTCAGCCATATTCGCGATATCTCTAGTACTTCCAATTCTCTTGAGTGGATGTCTCTCAGCATTAGCTTCTTTTTTCTGTTCGTTGATTAATAACATCGCAGCCAAAGGAGTATCAGTCAGAGAAGGCGCAATGCAATTCACTCTGATCTTTGGAGCCAATTCTGCGGCTAATGATTTCGTCAAGCCTTCTATTGCGCCTTTTGATGCTGAGACTTGCGAGTGAAACGGTAATCCTATCTGCACAGCAACTGTCGAAAACAATATTATTGACGATTGCTCTGCAGCTTTTAATCTCGGCAAAACCGCCTGAATTACTTTAACCGCACCTCCAACTTGCAATTCAAAATCCGAAAGAAAATCTGCTGCTTTTAGACGTGTAAATGGTTTCAAATTTATCGATCCGGGACAGTAAACCAATGCGTCGACTGTTTCTGGCAAAAAATCTACATTTATATCTTCCAAAACATTCATCAGATGATATTCTATATTTAATTTACTAGTAGAAACGTCAGTTTTGTGATAAGTCCCGTAAACTTTATGTCCAGCTTCCGAAAGTTGTGTTGCTAATTGCTTGCCTATACCGGACGATGCTCCGACAATAAAATAATTTGCCATAGATTTCTTTTGATTTCGATTGAAATATCTTAGAGTAATCTAAAAGTAAGAATTCATTTATTATTGAAAGGAACTTTAATAAAAAATTAGCAAAAGGAAGTAGCCATAAGTTTCCAGCCTTTAGCTGTCAGCTTTCTCTCTTGTGATTAATATGACTATTAATATCGAGGCTTAAATTTTTTTATTTAATTAAGAATGTGCGATTCAGACTAAACCATCTTAAGAAAATTATATCCTAGTCATTTTATAAGAACTAATTTTTGATGCGGCTAAAAGCTAATAGCCAATTCTAACTATCTCAAAAACTCTATCCTCTTTCTCCAACTTCAAAACTGCTTTTTCGCCAACTTTCTTTTCGATTAAAATTTTTGCCAAAGGGGAAGTAAAAGATATTTTCATCTTTTTAATATTCGCTTCATCAACACCCACAATTTGAAATTTTTGCGATTGTCGGCTATTATTTATTTTTAAAGTAACTGTTGCGCCAAAGCGAACTTCATTTAGATGTTGCTCTTCTAGCTTAATTATTTGTGCTGTTGAAATCCTATTATTGAGTAGCAACATTATTGCATTAATATGATTGACTGCTATCCTATAATCAGTTTCACTCTTTCGGTCAAGTTTTTCGCGTTCTTGAGTGAGTGTTTCTCGTTCATGCAAGAGTTCGTCATAACCAACTTGAGTGACATAGTTTATCTGACCGTCGGGTAAATCCGCCCGCGGTGGTACAATTGGCAATTCTTCCTGATCATCTTCTCTTACAAATCCTCTACTCATATTTCATCTCTTTAGTAACTTACAATGACACACCAAAAATATATCCCACAAGAGCCGATAAGCCCATTGCAGCAGTTCCCCAAAATGTAACTCTGATAATTGCTTTCATAGGATCAGCTCCGCCAGTTTTTGCAGAAATTGCACCTAAAGTTATTAAGAACAACAATGCGAATCCATAAATGTAATATTCCAAATTATGCAGTTCCATAAATATTACGACAAGAAGTGGAATCACACCTCCCACGATAAATGCCGCTCCAGAGGCCAAAGCCGCTTGCAAAGGATTCGCTTTTGAAGTATCTGTAATTCCAAGTTCATCTCGCACGTGAGCGCCAAGCGCATCGTGTTCCGTAAGCTCAAGTGCAACTGTCATTGCAGTTTCTTTTTTGAGTCCTCGAGATTCATAGATCTCTGCAAGTCTCTGTAATTCTAATTCGGGCATCGTTTCCAATTCAATTTTCTCTCGTGCAATATCAGCATCTTCAATATCTGTCTGCGAACTCACAGAGACATATTCACCAGCTGCCATCGATAGTGCGCCAGCAACAACTCCGGCTACTGTTGCCAGAATGATGGCGTCTCGAGAATTGGTAGCAGCAGCAACTCCGATTGCTAAACTCGCTGTAGAAAGAATTCCATCATTAGCTCCCAAAACTGCTGCGCGAAGCCAGTTACTCCTATGTATATAATGATTGTGCATATAATCATCCAAATGCTCTGTTTCTAATGCCATATATTTTCGTTTATTCTATTTGAATAGTTATTTAAATCTGCAAACCATAAAGCTACAAAATCGCATCAGTTTTAACTAATATGCACCACTGTCTTAATAGCTTTTTAGGTTCTTTCGCAGTGATATAGCTATTTAAAAATATAAAATAGATAAAATATTTTAAGTAAATATTGATATAAGAAAGCCCGTGCAATAGGCAAAATAGCAGTAAGTTTGCTGCTGTAACAATACGTCCATCTATTGTAACTGCTGGTTTTTATAGACTCGCTCTACAAGAGGACAATTTTATTTAATCTCATAAAAAAATTAATAATGATTCAGAATTATCTTAATCTAGATGTGCAAATTGGTACAGCAGAGCAGCTGAACGCAAAAAATGCCACTCAAATCAAAATTATAAATAAACAAGAGAATTTAAATTCGCTTGCTCTTTCAGATTCATTGAAAAAACAGGTTTTCACTGCTTTCGAAAAAGAGAATGACCAAGTTTTTCTTAATTACGCACAGCAAACAGAAATCATTGCGATTGCTACTCAGCAAGATTTGGAAGACTGGCGTTGTCTAGGCGGTACGGTTACAAATATTCTTCAGACATCAAAAATCGAAGCAGCTTCAATCGCTGTTTTTGAAGGTAACGATGAGCAAAAAAATGCTTTCCTAGAAGGAATGATTCTTAGCAGCTACATTTTTGAAAAATACTTAAAAGAAAAAAAATCATACAGAATTTCGGTTAGTATTTCAGATTCTGCAATTAATGCAAAATCGCTGAAAGAGCTTCAATCACTCACAACTTCTGTTGCAATGGTGCGCTCGATGGTAAACGAGCCTCTTAATAAATTGAATGCTCTTAGCTTTGCAACTTTAGCAGAAGCGATGGCAGAAAAATTTGGTTTCGAAACTCAAGTTTTGCATCAAGAAGAAATCAAAAGTCTTAAGATGGGCGGGCTCCTTGGTGTAAATCAAGGATCTGACACTCCTGCAACTTTCAATATTTTTACACATAAACCTGCAAATGCGGTCAACGAGAAACCTCTGGTTTTGGTTGGAAAAGGTGTGATGTTTGACACAGGTGGTTATTCGCTAAAAGTTGGTGGAAGTATGCCGGGAATGAAAACTGATATGGCCGGTGGTGCTGCAGTTTTAGGCACTGTTGCAGCTCTTGCAATGAACGAAATTCCTTACTATGTAGTGGGTCTTGTGCCTGCTACAGACAATATGATTTCTGGAAAAGCACTAGTTGTAGACGATATTATCACGATGATGGATGGCACAACTGTCGAAGTCCTAAATACGGATGCCGAAGGCCGTCTTGTCCTTGCAGATGCGCTGACCTATGCTAAGAAATTCAATCCTCAATTGGTTATAGATATGGCAACTCTTACGGGAGCTTCTGCCGCTATCACTGGTACTTTTGGCGTTGCAATGGCTGGGAATTCGCAAGAAAATATGGATAAATTGATGCAAGCTGGAGAAATTGTTTACGAGCGTTTGGTACAATTGCCTTTCTGGAAAGAGTACGGAAAACTGCTTAAATCAAATGTTGCAGACCTTAAAAATATCGGTGGGCCAATTGGTGGAGCTACAACTGCTGCCAAATTCCTTGAGCATTTTACAGATTACCCTTGGATTCACCTCGATATTGCCGGTGCTTCTTATATGGACAAAAAAGATTCTGACTATAAGCAACAAGGCGCGACCGCTGTAGGTGTTCGTCTTATTTATCAATTTATCCAAAATGAACTTGCTAAAAACGCGTAGTTTTACGGCATTTATATAAAAAAACTCGGCATTTTTTAGGGAAATTTGCGGAGTTGCAGGCAGATTGGCTCATATTCGAGTTAATTTGCCTGCTTTTTTTTTGGGGCGTTGCCCTTTGGGCCGGGCTTTCCACTCCCAATCTTTTTGGTCAGAAAAAGACCAAAAAGGATTTTCGCTCAAATCCCTAACGCAAGCTCCGTCTTATTATCACCAAATTTTTTAGTTTGAAATCTGTTTTTATAAGCTATCTTTGCACTCGCAAAGGTTGAACGATGTTCAATAATAGGGAATCAAGTTAATTCTTGAGCTGTACCCGCAACTGTAAGCTATCAAACTTTTTGTAAGTATTCAAAACCACTGAAATTCAGTTTTCGGGAAGGTCAACAAAAAGATGCAAGCCAGGAGACCTGCCTTTACAATTAAACAATTGAACTTTCGGGAAGAAAAGTGCAAAAGCTAAGTAAATTCTCCTCAGAATTCTCTTCTTTTTGTAACTGCTAGTACCATAAAGTTTCGGACATAAAACTTTAAATTTTATATAGTTATGAAAAGAATTACTCTAGTATTCTTACTTCTCGTTTCGCAAATTATTTTTGCACAATTTACAGCTCAAGACGTGAAATTCTTTGTTGGCCAAGGCGATCAAACAGCCTATCTCGTAGTCGATTTCAAAGATGGGACCGAAGACCGCTCTTATGCTTGGGGTTACCGTTTTAATGCAGCTGATGAATCAACTTTCTTAGATATTCTTGAGGCAGTTCAAGCTGCAGAGCCAGCATTTACAATCGACCAAACTGGTGGTTTTCTAAATGACATTTATTATAATGATCACAGTGGCGAAGGTGCAAATCCTGATTATTGGAGCACATGGCAAGGTGATTCGTCAACAACTTTCGCTATGAATGGTGGAATTGGTGAGGATGTTGAAAATGGAATTTGGTATGGCTGTTCTTACGGTTTTTCCAACCCAACTTCTCAAGCACCAGCAACTCCAATTGCTGCCTACAGCTCATTATGGTTAGATCCAGCAACTATCACTTCTACAGTAGGATCTGGGTCAAAAAGCATTATGGTTATTGTTGATTTCGGAACGGAAACTGATGGTGTTGCTGATTCTTACGCAGCAAAAGTATTGTTTGATGGAGCTATGACTGCTGAGTTAGCATTGCAAACACTTCAATCTAGCACTACAACTTTTCAATTTGAATATGCGGACAATGCAGTTACAGAAGTGAATTATGAGAATAATACGGTTTCAAATACTGCTGATTTGCAATGGAAAATGTTTGCAGGTACAAATCTTTCCAACTGGAAATCACTAGCAACCACAACTACTGCAATCCCAGAAAATACATTACTTGGGCTAAGATTTGGAAACATCAGACCAATTACTCCTCAGAATGCGAATGTTGTTTTATTATCTACAGAAACATTTACTGCTACCAATTTTTCAATTTATCCAAATCCTGTATCTTCAACTCTTTCAATTTCTTCAAATGAAACTTTTGAAACTGTAAGTGTTTACAATATGATGGGAGCAGAGGTAATTAGTACAACTGGAAATTCTGTGAATGTTGAAAATTTGGCTTCAGGAATATATATTCTTAAGTTGTCAAACAATTCTCAATCTGTCACTAAGAGATTTATCAAGAAATAAATTTCTATAATATTTAAAAAGCCGTCAAGAAAATATTGAGAAATTTTCTTGACGGCTTTTCTATTTTAAAGAATATGTAAAATTAGCTCTTTAACCAATTTCCAATGATTTTTTTTCCGTTGGGAGTAAGAACACTTTCTGGATGAAACTGTACCGCTCGCACGTCATAGACTCTATGTCTCAAAGCCATAATCTGATTTTGATCATCAACAGCAGTTACTTCTAGAGATTCGGGTAAATTATTTTCAATTACCCAAGAATGGTATCTTCCAACCATAAATTCTTTTTCCAGTCCTTCAAAAAGTTTTTCGTCATCAACTACAATTTTAGCTTTCGTCGAAACGCCGTGAAAAACTTTATCAAGATTAATCAGTTTTCCACCAAAAACTTCCCCAATGGCTTGTAGTCCTAGACATATTCCCAAAATGCTTTTCTCTGCTGCATAAGTTCTAATAACATCTTTCAGCAATCCTGCTTTATCAGGAATTCCTGGGCCTGGAGAAAGAACGATTTTATCAAAATGCTGAACGCCTTGCAAATCAAAACGGTCATTTCTATAAACTGTCACATTATAATCAAATGATTGGATATAATGAACAAGATTAAACGTGAAGCTATCATAGTTGTCGATAACGAGTACTTTTTTCATTTGATTTATGTGAAATAAGGTGTTCTTTATAGTCTCAATTTTGGCCTGCGGTCTGAATATATTTGGCGAAAGCCTACTTAAATTATTCCTTCAATCGAAGCTTAATGGTCTCAACATCTATTGAGAGAGAAATTTCTTCGTTGATAGGTAATTCAGTTGGATAGTCAAAAAACAGTGCCTTTCTATTTCGAGCTGCTTTAATTAAATAGCCATTTCCTTTAAAATAGCATTCTTTGACAACCACTACTAATGGCGAAACTTCGGCTGGAAATAATTCGTGAGGATATACCAAAATTTCTTCTTCGCCTTCATACTCGGTCATCAATTCAGTAAGTGCGATCGTATTGACTTCGCCGTACAGGGACGCAACATACTTGTTTATAGGTTGCAGAAATAATTTTGTGGAAGCGCCAAAATCCTCAACTTTACCTTTTCTCAAAGCTATTGTTGTGTCAGAAAATGACAAAGAGTCCGTGCTATCGTGGGTTGCAACAATGCAGCTGATGTTTTTAGACTTTAGATAAGCGAAAAGATTTCGCCTCAAAGCTCCT
>JBBSRP010000053.1:0-14806 GCA_038242935.1 Flavobacteriales bacterium | reverse complement strand
TCTTTTAGGGCTTGGAGACAATTCACATACCGCCTCCCTTTTTCCTAATAGTTTAGTGTTAGAAACCAAGGACGCTGCTATCAAATCAGTATTTGTGGAAGAAGTAGATATGTACAGAATCACCATGACCGCACCGCTGATCAATCAATCAAGGCACATTGCTTTTTTAGTTTTTGGAAAAGATAAAGCAGAGGCAGTATATCAAGTTTTGCAAGGCACGGATGAGTCAGCGGAATTGTATCCTGCTCGATTAATTAGGCAGGACGAAACCAAAGTTCAATGGTTTTTGGACAGCGATTCGGCCACCAAATTGAAGAAGAACATTCAGAGCTGAAGAGATCTTGAAAGTGTATCAGTTACTAATAAAAAAAAATCTATTATGTTACCAAAAATAAACCCCACAGAAACTGCAGCTTGGAAAGCATTAATTGCACATCAAACCGAAATGAAAAAAGTTCAGATGAAGGATCTCTTCAAGAAGAATCCAAAGAGATTTGAACAGATGTCTATTCAGTTCGACGATATCCTTTTTGATTATTCGAAAAATATCCTCACTGATGAAACACTTGAAAAGCTTTTGCAGTTGGCAAATGAATGCAAGGTAAAGACTGCAAGAGAAGCAATGTTTGCGGGAGAGAAAATCAATCAAACTGAAAACCGTGCAGTTTTGCACACAGCTCTGCGGAATTTTTCGGATAAGCCGATGACCGTTGACGGTAATGATGTTATGCCAGAGGTTCGGGAAGCGCGTCAAAAGATGAAATCATTTTGCGAGAAAATCCATAGTGGAGAATGGAAAGGCTATACTGGAAAAAAAATCACGAATATCGTAAATATTGGTATTGGTGGTAGTGATCTTGGGCCAGTAATGGTCACCGAAGCATTAAAACCTTATTGGATTGATGGCATCCAGGCTCATTTTATTTCTAATGTCGATGGAACACAAATCGTGGAAACACTGAAAAATTTAAATCCAGAGGAAACACTTTTTACAATTGCCTCAAAAACTTTCACCACTCAGGAAACGATGACCAATGCTCATACAGCACGTGAATGGTTTCTGAAATCTGCTAAAGATGAAAAATATGTTGCGAAGCACTTTGTGGCACTTTCGACAAATGCAGAAGGTGTAAAGGAATTTGGAATCTCGTCCGAAAATATGTTTGTTTTTTGGAATTGGGTAGATGGACGTTACAGTATTTGGAGCAGCATCGGACTTTCGATTGCGCTGACAATCGGATATGATAATTTCGAAAAGTTATTGAAAGGTGCAGAATCAACCGATCATCATTTTAGAACTGCCGATTTTAAAGAAAATATTCCAGTTATTATGGCTTTAGTGGGAATTTGGTATACTAACTTTTTTGGTTCCGAGACAGAAGCTATTTTTCCGTACGATCAATATATGCATAGATTTCCAGCCTATTTCCAGCAAGGCAATATGGAGAGCAACGGAAAGCACACCGATAGAAATGGAAAGGCTGTATCTTATAGTACTGGGCCAGTAGTATGGGGTGAACCTGGCACAAATGGGCAACATGCCTTTTATCAACTGGTGCATCAAGGAACTCATTTAATTCCCTGCGATTTTATTGCGCCAGCTATAAGCCACAATCCTATTGGACAACACCATCCAATATTGCTGTCTAACTTTTTTGCCCAAACGGAAGCTTTGATGAATGGGAAAAGCTCCGATAAAGTCGCAGAAGAATTAAAAGATCAAAATATGGAAAAATCAGAAATGGAAAAATTAATTCCGTTTAAAGTTTTTACAGGAAATAAACCCACAAATTCTTTCTTGCTCAAAGAAATTACACCATTTTCACTCGGAGCTCTTACGGCACTTTATGAGCATAAAATATTTGTTCAAGGAATAATCTGGAATATTTTAAGCTTCGACCAATGGGGAGTGGAACTAGGAAAACAACTAGCCAAAAATGTGCTCCCAGAACTTGGAAATAATGATGAAATAGAATCGCATGATGCTTCGACCAACGGATTAATCAATGCTTATAAAAAATGGAGATAGTCTAAATATTTACAACTTAAGAAACTTAGTGTTTGACATTAATTTACTTAACATTAAGCTATTTATTAAATAATAATCGCCTAGTAGATTACTAAAATCTTTCTTGGCGATTGATGTATAGTCTTAAAAATTTATGCAAAAGGAATTCTCAATATTTATTTATTTTCCATATCCTGAAGGATTCTCTCTTTTCTGTTATCGCGATTTGGGTCATAAGTTTTGTACATAGTTCCCATTTTAGATAAATACTTTTCAGGATTAGAAGTTCCTCGGTGGCACATCACACAATTTACCACATAAACTTGATCTGGTTTTGGATCTGGAAAATAAGGTTGGAAATAATTTTTATTTATTTCGTTGGTCATTTTTATCATACCGCGTGCAATCTCTTTTTCGATTTTGTCATCGCTGGCAAAATCCAATTTGGTAGGATTATCTTTTTTAGGTGCGTGACAGTAATTACAATCTACATCTAAAGCGTTCGTGAAACCTGTCATAAGATGATTGAGGCTGTCTTTAGAGATATTCTGAGGAAGCACTTTTAGGTTTTTCCACTTCGTTTGCGGTAAGTAGTTGCTTTCAGAAATAGTGTTTGATTTAAATGCATAAAACATCATCATCAAACAGATAAAGCCTAAACTCATTATCACCGATAGTGATTTTTTTCTAATATTCATAATAGTTGATTTTGAGATGATACAATTGTGAAGCTACAAAAAACATCTTTTTATATTGAAGCTTCTTTCAGATTTGTAAGAAGGTATTTGTAGAAGGTCGCAGAAACTCTGTCTTACGATTCTGTCTTAGTGATAAATCTTATTAGAGTTTTAAAAGTTATAACTTAATTTTATTTGATTAGAAAAAGATCCGAAGACAGCGCTGTGATCTTATATAACACTTATCAATAATCCTTTTCAATTCTCAGGAAGTACCTCTGGTATCTCCATTTTGGCAACTCCAATTCGGTTATCTGCCATACCGTAATACACATCGATTCTGTTGGGTTGCCCGATGTCGTCGCGCCTATCAATGCCAGTAGGAAATACGACATTACCAACTATTCCAATTGTTTCGTCAAGCAGTTCTGGAGTTAATATAGGTTCTGGTGAGCGGTAAATTATTTCTTGCGGAGATTGTTCTGACAAAATCATCACTCCCGCAGAATAGGTGTATCTCGGTTGTTCACTGGTACAACCTGCATGTTTTTGAACTCCGTGATAGACCATTAACCATCCATGTTTGGTCAAAATAGGAGGGGCGCCACCACCAATTTTCAAATTCTCCCATGGGTAAACAGGATGTGCTAAGCAGTAATGAGACGTGAATTTAGCAGAATCTAAAGAGGTCTTTTGCCCATCTTTTAAGTTGAAATATGAAATCCAAATACTTTCTCTATGTGTATCTATATGTCGACGATTATTAAGTTTAACTGTTTCTTCAGGAATCGTGTCGTGGAAAAGAGGACGATGTAGCATTGCAATAGATTTGTGATTATGCGGACTTGGAAGATCTGTTGGAAAGAAACTTGCATCTTTATTGTCAATTCCATTAAAATCAACTTCCTTATAAGGCAGAAAATGCACCAATCCCAATCGTTCCCAAGTAGAAAGATCTTTTGATCTTGCCATTGCAATGCGGGGTCCGTCAGGGCCAAACGCAGTATAAGTCATTATATAAAACCCTACAGATTTTACAAAAGTTATCCGTGGATCCTCACAGCCACCTCCACCATAAGGACGTTTCTCATAATCCATTTCTGGCTCGAGTGCGATACCCAAGCGCTCTACACTGCTGGGATCTCCATCTTTGTTAAATTTGACCTTTGCTATTCCTATCCTCGAATAGTTGTTTTTTGCAACCATTCGTGGAAAAATATATAATTCTCCATCTGGTCCTCGGGTTACAGCAGGATTCAGAACTCCTTCTAGTTCATACGGATTTCCTTGTTCAGGTTCCATTATGGTGCAAATGCGGTGTAATTTGAATGGGATCATTTTCTTTTTGTTTTAAATGGTGTCAATTGAACACGCAATTATTGTTTCTATTATTCTTTTCGTTTCTTCGGGATCTCTTACCTGAATGCACACTACGCCAGTTCTTCTGGCAGGATAATCATTTCCACCTTCAAATAAAGCATCACCAATAAATAGCATTTCAGGAATATCAATATCCAAAATTTCCGTAAGTTTATTTATTCCGTACGCTTTATCGATTCCTAGTTTGGTAATATCAATAGAAGTTGTTCCACCCATACCAATTGAAAAGTCTTTCAAAGATTCTTTGAGTGGCTCTACAATTTTTTTGCGTTTTGCAAAATCATCATCCCACCCTTTTTTCTCGTCGAGCGGTGCCTTTTGTCCTAATGCCGAAAAAGTAATTTGACTGCCACGATCTTCAATTTGATCTCCCCAAGTATTTTTGATGTCAAGATTTGCATTTTTGATCGCTTCGTTAAGGCTATCGAGGATTTTTTTGCGTTCGGCTTCAGTGAAATTTTCTTCGTACAATATATCCCAGTCGTTTTTATACTGGTAGAACTTTGTGCCGCAAGTTGGGAGAATCGATAGTTTTTTAAGCAATGTCTTTTTTGGTAATTGACTTAATACTTGCTTTTCAAATTGTGGCCAAGCTCCACCAGAAATAATAGAAACCATTGCTACATCAAGCAAACTTGTTATGAGCTCGGCCATTTCTTTGTCAATAGGAGATTTACTTTTGGCAAGTGTGCCGTCCAAATCAAATATTATTAGCTTTTTCATTATTCAGTATTTTTAGTAGTCATTCCTCAAATATTTGCAGAACTTAAGCTCTGTATTTATGGGATGATTGGTTATTATAAATGGTATTTCAGTATCTTAAACTAAGACTTCGTGCCTGGCATCGCAATTTGCAATATTGTAATTTCGTTTTCAGGCTTAAGTTCTAGTTGTCCTATAATAGCTGGTAAAAGCATTACTTCTCCTTTCGCAATCGCATATTCTGCATCATTGTAGCTCATAGAACCACTTCCATCAATGCAAACTAAAATTGTGGGTTCATCTTTCAAGCCAACCGTGAAAACAGTGTTATTTTTTATGCGCCACAGTATAAAATGCTCGTCATCAAAAAGTTTTTCGGCATTCTTAATGGCTGAATCTTTTAGGGGAGTGACAGGGCCGATCTCGACCTGTTCAAAATCGATAGATTTAATTGCTTTGTCCACTTGAAGTTCTCGCGGTTTGCCAGTTTTGGCATCTGTTCGATCCCAATCGTATAAACGGAAAGTAACGTCGCTGTTTTCTTGCACTTCAAAAACTACAGTTCCACTAAGTGTATGAACTGTTCCTGAATGAATAAATACAGCATCATCTTTTTTGGGCACAAAACTATGAAGTCGGTCCGATACCGATTTGTCTTTAATGGATTCAAGTAAATTCTTCTTGTTGGTTCCTTTTGCTAAACCTGCGTAAATCCTGCTGTCTTCATCTGTTTCTAACACCACCCAAGCCTCTGTTTTTCCTGTGTCTCCTTGAGGGATAAGTTCTTTTTGGTCATCTGAAGGATGCACTTGCACTGACAATACTTCTTTACAATCCAAAAATTTCAATAATAGTGGGAAGCGATCAAAGTCGTTGCCATTTATACCCATTATTTCGTAACGGTAATCTTCCATCAGTTGCGTCAGGGTTGTGTCCTTAAGATCTCCTTCAGTAACTTTACTTGCGTGATCTTTTCGATCGCTTAATATCCACGCTTCTCCAATTGGATCATCTGGCGGCAATGGTTTTGAAAGTAAATGCTCTAATTTTCTGCCGCCCCACAAACGATATTGATAAATTGGGTCAAATTTTAATGGATATAATTTACTGCTCATGTTGATGTTTTTTAAGACTTCTAAGAAATATTTTTTAAAGAGAATATTTCTTTAATTTGTTCATTCTTAAGAAAAATAATTAAAAGTGAAATAATTTTTAGAAGTAGAATAAAATTACGAATTTACTGCTGAAAATTTGATACATAATTATTGAAAAGGTTACATAATAACGAGTTAGAATAAGATGTATTAAATACTAATATTGGAGCTTTTTTGAAATTTTAAATTGTCGCTTTCGCTAAATATAGTTTCATCTTCATAATTCTTCTGCTGAATGATAGCACGAGTCTGCGTGAAGGACAGAAGCGGCATCCCCCGATTTTTATCGGGGATATAGTGGATGGCCTGGCCCAAAGGGACACGCCCAAATAAAAAATGTTCTTATTAAGAAAATATTTGTTCAGATTTTTATTCTGTCGAATAATTTTAATTATGTTTACTCTCGCCGAAAATAGGTATGATTGGTTTAAAAATCGGTCACTTAATCAACGATGAAATGAAAAAATTCTTAAATATGAAAATCACTACTGTGGATAAATTTTCAATTGCTTTTTGGGTAATTACTTTTATTGGTATTATTGCGCAAGTCTACAATTCTTAAAATACCTTATTTTAAATTCGTCACAGAACATACACGAGTTAAAAATTATCTTTGGCTTAATCAATCGAATAATATGGATTTCTACAATTTAGAAGCAAAAAAAATTAATGGCGAAATGGTTTCGATGTCAGAGTATAAAGGTAAAACTGTCATAATTGTCAATACAGCAAGCAAATGTGGGTTTACGCCGCAGTTTGAAGGTTTAGAAAAACTGTACGAGAAGTATAAAGATCAAGGTCTAATAATTTTAGGTTTTCCTTGCAATCAATTTGGAAAGCAAGAGCCTGGAGTGGGAGTGGAAATTCAGGAATTCTGTCAGACAAACTACGGAGTGACTTTTCCGATTTTTGACAAAGTTGATGTCAACGGATCAAATACTCATACTATTTTTAAATATCTAAAATCAAACCTAAGCGGGTTTCTAGGAAGTTCGGTAAAGTGGAATTTCACCAAATTTGTAATTGATAAAGACGGCAAAGCAGTTAAGAGATTTGGTCCGACTACAAAGCCAGAAGATATGGAATCGTTTATAAAATTACTGATGATCTAAATTAAAACTTTATGATTTTGCAGGATTTGACAAGCGTTCAAATTCCCGAATTTTATTTTTGAATTCCCAAGTAATCTTGCTTAAGAAATCATGGTATAGTGGGCCTGCAATTTTTTGATTGTTGAATTTTTCAGCGTTGTGTTCCTTATTAAATGTGTTGATTTTGCTTATAATGGAGGTCTCCTTTGCAAACAATTCCTCGTATTTTTTCATAGCATTCACTGCATAATTCGGAGATGATCTAAAGAATTTCTTACGTTCTCCAGGCTTCGTATAATATTCTACATAATCAAGTTTTACCAAAACATTCAAATTATTCGAAACTGAACTTTTGCTTGCGTGATGAAGAATGGTAATTTCTTCAAAATTTAACCCTTCCTCCGAAGCTAGAATTAAAGTTGTGTAGATGCGCGCCGCAAGAGGAGATAAACCTGCGCGCTCTTCGATTACTTGTCCTACTTCTTCAATTAGTAAACTATATTCTTTAGATTTATCTTCCATCATCAGTCATTGCCCGTTATTGTGTTTGTTATTTATTTTAGCGTAAGCGATAATTGACTTAAAATTAGATTGCCGCAGCACTTGCAGCTTTTACTTCTTCAATTATTTCTTCATCAGATCTTTCTGCTGCGTCTCGTGTATAGCCACTTAGATTATGGCCTTTCACGCGTTTTCTTAGTAAGATGAGGCGTCGTTTACTTAGACCTTCAAAATGAAGAAAAGAGACGTAAACCAATACTGCAATTCCCACAAGTACCAACACGCCGTAAATTCTTTTTGTCGATATTAATACAGCATCAAGACTGATTGTTCTGTACAATCCCATCGCTGTTTTCTTGTCTATTGAAGATGCATCCATTTGTCCAGCCATATTTGTGAGTGCTTCCAGGTTCCAAATTCCGTCAATATAATTGAAAATTAAACTCCAAACGCCTGGCCCTATCATTGTTCGCACAATAATAAGTACTGCGGCAACTCCCAATGTTGCGTCTACAGACAAATTGCCAAGTGCATACAACCAAACTCCAATAAAGAGCACTGCCATACCAAAACCACGTAATATGTTGGGAATTATTAATTGTTCGTAACTAAGATTTGGCGAAATCAAAAAGTACATCAAAACATAATAAAATATGAAAGCTGCAAAGCCTGTAAGAATATAAATTTTGATTGATTTGTTTTTTACAAGCCATTTCAAACTAAAGATACTTGCCAAAACTAATCCAGGAATCATCCAGAGATTGAATGAATTATCCATTACAGGATTAAATCCTAATATTCCAATCGTAATTTTACTTTGCAAAGAGCTTCCCGCTAAGAAGAATCCTAGCATAAAAAGCATCATAATTCCATGAATAACGCTGTAGCTTTTTAGACTTCCAAAGTCCACAAAAGGTCGCTTTGTAAGTCGTTGATTGATTTGATAAAGGACGATTCCGACAATTACAAGTACGGTTGCCAGTATAATATTGTCAGATCTGAAATAATTTTGCTGTTTTGCAAATGCAAGAAAATATGCCATGGATAAGAAAACACCTGTGTATAATATCATTCCTGTCCAATCTATATAAATCAGAGGAACCTTTTTGTTAAAACGTTTGGTGTGCATAAATATCATCGCTAAACCAGCAAGGAATAGCATCAAAATTGCTACTATAAAATTTGCATTCTGCCAGTAGGTAGTAAAACCAAATCGTGTCATTATATATCCAGCAATCTGCGGAACGATAATAGCCATCGGATAGAATACAGAATAGAATCGAGGTCTAGTTCCGTCTGGACTGATGATAAACATCATTGGTAAAATCAGCTCAAGAAGCGCAAACATTTTAAGGAATCCGATAAAAAACGAACAAGCAACAATTACTATATTGTTATCTGTAGTTGCAATCATAAAAGAGGCAAGTGCTAAAAACAGTAGCGTTCTCATCATCAAATACTTTGTATGGAATCGGAGTTTGTACCGAAAGATTATCGGCATACTCACGCCCATACCCACAACTCCTGCGTAGTTTGCAAAAACAATCCACTCATTATGCGTACCGAGGCTGCTGACCATAAAACTTAGGTTACCTGTGTAAACTCCGCTTACTATCAAAATAGGTAGGAGAAAAACCACAATCAAAACCAACATTAGTGGTTTCGGTACCCAGTCTGCAAATAATCCTTTATTATACATTATATTAATCCTTTAAAGTCATCACGACATTCATTCCAACACGTACTTTTTTAAGCAATTCAGGATCATTATTTTCTGTGAATTCTATTTTTACAGGAATTCTCTGTTGAACTTTAACAAAGTTTCCAGCAGAATTATCTGTTGGAATTGCAGAATATTGCGAACCTGTAGCGGCAGAGATAGAAATGATTTTTCCTTCAAATTTTGCTTTTCCCATTGCATCAACTGTAAAGTTGATAACATCGCCAACGTTTACAAGCTTCATTTGAGTTTCCAATAAATTGGCTTCGACCCATTTTGTGTTTTCTTGTACCAAAGCTGCAATCTGTTGTCCTGGCTGAATAAATTGTCCTGCAGTAATACTTCTTCTACCCATAATTCCATCTTCTGGAGCTGTAATTACTGAGTATTGCAAATTAAGCTGTGCTCTTTTCAATCCTGCTTCGGCAGCTTTTATTTGCGCATCGCTAATTGCCAGTTGAGATTGTGTCTCACTTGTAGAAAGTTGTGCAGTGTTTTTCTGCTTTCTTATTGCGTTATATTGAGATAGCAAAGTTTTTACTTTTGTTTCTATTTGCTGATATTGCTGAAGAGTTACCGCGTCGTTTTTCAGAAGGTTTTTGTAACGTGCAAGGTCGGCTCGAGCGTTATCCAGTTGGGCCTGAATTCCATAAATATTAGCTTCAACAGTGCTTTCGCCACTTCCTACTCGAGCAACAGATGAGGTAGCGGCAATTCTACCAGCCCGCGCTTGACTAAGTACTGCTTCTGCTTGCGCTATTGAATTCAAAAATTCAGTTTTATCAAACTTTACAAGCGTATCGCCTTTTTCTACCTGCTGATGTTCTGTGAAATAAATTGAATCAATATATCCAGGAACCCTAGAGTTTACAGGACTTATATATGCTTTTACCTGCGCATCACTCACATAAGTATCATCATTGATATGCAAGTAATTTTTGATGATATACCAAATTACTAGTAGAGTGATAATGAACACAAATCCGTTGAGTAATGTCAAGTATAACTTATTTGTTTTCTTGATTTTTTTATTTGCTGCCATAATTATTTTGCTTGTTTGAGGTGTATTATTAGAGTTGCCCTGTTACGCGTAAAAGACGTACATAGTTGAGTATTATATCTGTCTGATCGTCCAAGACCTGCAATTCTGCCTGCAGTTTTGTGTTTGCCGCATCAATTATTTCGATATTAGTTACAAGTTGATTTTTGTATTTCAATTCTGTAATCCTATAGTTATCGTCTGCGGCAGTTTGGTTTACTGCGCTCACTTTACGTTGTTCAACTGCTTGATGATAATTCTTGTAAGCAGCACTCACATCAGCTTCAATCTGCTGTCTTACCGCTTCTTTTCGTTGAGCTGCTTGGTCAATCAAAATTTTATCGACAGCTTCTTTTTTAGGATTTTTGAAAAGTGTTTCAATATTATAAGAAAGATTTAATCCCACTTGATATGTGTTTGAATATAAATCTAAAGCTGGACTTGTCTGCGGACGATTTGCACTATAACCTGCAAATCCAGCCAAAACGGGCATTCTGTCAGACCTCGTTAGTTGAAGGTTTTTCTCGGCGATTGCTATTTGAGTATCGCTTGCGCTTAATTGCGGATTTTGTGCAAAGGCAATTTGTCTAAAGAAGTACTCATCTTGATTTTTAATTTCGTGATTTAAATTATCTAAATCTGGAACTATCAATATATTTTCCTCTAATCCAGCAAAAAGAGTAAGATTTTTATTAGTAATTAAAATTGCATTCTGAACTTGTAATATACTTTGAACGAGCTGTCTTTCTAAAACTTCAGCGCGTAAAACTTCATTTTTGGTAATCATATCTTGTTCGAAGAAGTAGCGTGCATTTTTTGTTCGCTCGCTTGCCAAGATCTTATTTTGCTCTAGAATTTTTTTCTGATTGTGAAGATTGTAAAGTCGCAGATACAATTCGGTAGCATTCAGTTTTACACCCTGCTCCGTATCTCCAAGTTGATTTTCGCTAAGTGTTTTACTCAAACCTGCAAGCTCTACCGACTTATTAATTTTTCCACCTGCATAAAATAATTGAGTTGCAGAAACATTAAACTGATGTCCGAAATTTGGAATATCTACAGACTGAACTTTGTTAAATTTAGTATCATAAAGATTCACATCGCTTAAGTAAAAAGCTTTCATATCGGCACCAATATCTGGAAGTCGGTTGGTTTTTACTTCGGCAATTCTAGCATCAGCAACATCTACAGAAGTAGAAGCTATCTTAAGTTGAAAGTTATTTGCAGTGACACTCGCACCTAATTCTTGCAGCGTCATTCGCTTTTCCTGCATATCCTGCGAAAATATGATTTGAGTGCTCAGACCTATAATGGCTAAAAGTCCTACTCTTGTTTTTTCTGAAAAATTCATTTTGTTACTCATTTAATTTAAAAACTTTGCAGAGAAATCTTTTGTGCATTTCCGAAGTCTTTTCGAAGTCGGCAAATGGCATAGTGATTTATTTGACTACAAAGATACAATCAGTTCGTAACCATACGAACTGATTGAAATTAAATTTTTGTTAAAGTATTTAGAAACTTAAATTTAAGAATAAAATGTGTTGGTAAAAAATGATTTTTAGATGTTGTTGAAATTATTTTTCTTGAAATGGTTTTGTAGAATAGTTCTTTAAGAAGGTAGAGAGGTAATTGAGAATTTTTCGCTTTAGCGGAAGAGACTTAAGTTGGAAGCTGACTATTGCTATAATTGTTGTAGGAAGTTGAATTTGTTTGGGGGCACAGATTAATTATAAATCAGCACGATCGGACTGTAGAAGGGTTGAAAGAATAATGAAGAAGTAATAACGAAGAACTTAGAATTTTAAATCAAGAATCTAAAGTTTTTCGGTTTCGCAAAACTGCCTCGACTGGCAAATTCTTGTTTCGGTAGTGGAGGTAAGAGTAGAATTTGTTTGCGGGCCCGGATTATAAATCCGCGCTATCCGGATAGGGCATGGAAAACGAGAATATTCAAGAGGAAGAATGAAGATTTTAAAGTTTTTCGCTTTCGCGGAATTGTCTCATCTTATTAATTGTTGTTGCGATTAACTGCTTTTTTTCTTCGAGATATTCTTCATAGATATCGCCGAGGATTTTTTCGTCATTATATTTGTCGGGATGGTACAACTTGTTGAAGTTGTTGATGCTCATGATTATTTCGATCTCCTGATTTACATCATTCTGATAGTTTTCCAGAGATGCAAGAGCCGAGTATTTTGAAAGTTGAAAATAGCGTTTGCGATCGCCAGGCTTCGTGTAAAACTTTATATAATCAAGCTGAACAAGAACATTTATATTCACAGAAGTAGAACTTTTGCTCGCCTGAATTACATCTCTGATTTCATCAAATGTAAGTCCATCATAAGGAGATAGAATTAGTAACCCATAGATCCTAGAAGCCAAAGGAGATAATGTCATTCTTTCTTCGATTTCTAATCCAATTTTTTCTATAAGTTGTGCTTGTTCTGTTTCTTGCGACATTTATTTACTTTTTCGTCAGTAGTCAAAGATACTCTTTCAATTCATTCTTAACAGCCTAAATTTATTGGAGTATTATTTGGCTGCTTTGTCGGTATCTGCATTTAGTAGTATTGCAACTACTTGGTCCAATGATTTGCTTTTTGCGTGTTGCAGAGGTGTTATGCCGTCATTATCAGGAATCGTATAATCGCAACCTGCATCAACGAGAATTTTTACGATTTCAGTTTGTTTATCGCTTTTACTTCCCAAAATAATCGCTTCCATAATCGCTGTCCAACCAAGATTGTTTATGTGGTCAATGGGGAAGTTAGGCGTTTGCGTTAGAATTTGGACAACTTCAACGTGTCTTCTTTCTGCAGCCGGAATCAAAGCAGATCCTCCGTAACGATTAAAAATATTAAAGTCGGCACCATTTGCAAGACATAGTTTCAAAATTGGAACAAAGCCACTCGCGCCAGCATATAGAAAAGGACTGTTAAGCATTTTATCTTGTGCGTTTACATTTGCTCCAGCAGTAATTAGCATTTCAGCAATAGCAGTGTCTTCATTATAAGTAGCAATCATCAAAGCTGTTCGGCCTTTGTTGTCCTTAATTTCGAGATTTGGTGTAGAACTAAGAATTTCCTTTACAATTTTTGAATCTTGTTTGTCGATTGCTATAAATAAATTTGAGTTTGATTCTTGAGCTGAATTTGTCATAGTAGTATTTCCTTTTGAGTTGCCGCAAGAAGTAAGCGCGAAGCAACTTATCATAAATATAATAATCGTTCTTAATACTGATTTCATATTTCAAAAATTTTAACGTGTCCCAAAAATAAGCTTATTAAAGTAGAATGGATACAACTGCGCATTCTTGGGCAGTTCTCAAATTTGTTCTTATTTTTGCAGAATTAAGCCAAAACGTATCATTTTGAATTTCAAGTTTTTTATTTTTGCCTTCTTTATTTTTCTAAATCCTTTTCTTTTATCTGCTCAGAAAGATACGATTGTCGCAAAAAACGGCGATGTTATCATTGGAGAAGTAAAAGCAATGAACAAAGGTGTTTTGAAAATGAAAACGAATTATAGCGATAGTGATTTTGCAATTGAATGGAACGGAATAAAGCAAATCAAAACTAACACTACTTTTCTAATTACCACAACTGAAGGCGATCAATACGACGGTTTTTTGAGAAGTATCGATGAGAAAGACGTGGTGGTTTTTCACGAAAGTGACACACTCGCAACTATACCACTTTCGACAATTGTATATCTGAGAACTTTAAAATCTGACTTCTGGAGTCGGCTTTCAGCTTCTCTAGCTTTAGGATACAATTTTACAAAAAGCAATAATTCGAGTCAGTTTAGTCTTCGAAGTACTCTTGGTTATGAAACTAAAAACTGGATGGCAAATGCCAGTTACAACACAATTTCTGCAACGCCCGACGATGCGCAAGCTGTAGATAGAACAGATGCTTCTTTAGCTTATCGTTATTTTCTAAGAAAAGATTGGTTTCCATTAGTGGAAGTCAACTGGCTTTCGAATACCGAACAAAACTTGAAATTGCGTACTGTAAGTAGAGTGGGAATGGGGAAGTATATAATGAGAAACAATAAAATGTGTTGGGGCGTTCAGGCTGGAACCTCTTACAATAACGAAAGTTTTTCTGGGCCAGAGGCTACTTCACAAAATAGTCTAGAGGGATTTGTTGGTTCTGAATTGAATCTTTATAATATTGGAGATTTGAGTCTGCTAACCAAAGCAATTGCTTACCCTGGAATTACTGAAGGTGGTAGAATTCGATTTGATGGACATCTTGATGTCAAATATGATTTACCTTTAGACTTCTTCATAAAAGTTGGAGTAACGGTCAATTATGATAATAGATCTGTAATGGCTGCTAGCGATACGGATTATATTTTCCAAACTTCTTTTGGTTGGGAACTGTGACTCTTCGACTCTTTTATTATAAATATTAGAGCGATTACTTCCCATTTCTTTTAAAAATCTTGCTCAAATCGTTATTATATTTCTCCTGCTTTCATATCATATTCAAATTCCGAATTATGTGTGAAATCAAAATTGTATATTTGT
>JBBSRP010000052.1:0-14944 GCA_038242935.1 Flavobacteriales bacterium | reverse complement strand
GATTTTGACTGCTTGATTTTGAATTGATTCTGGTGGTGATTTTCTTGCATACTCACTCAACAGCATATTGGTTTCAAAACTATCCATTAGATTAGAAATCTTTTGAAAGTCCGGATAATTTTCACACCAACTTATTTTTGATTCATTAAAGAGTTTCAACTTTTCTTCTGTTGGAAGTTCTTCAATTCTTTTCTCTTCTAATATTTCAAAAAGTATTTCTAAATCACTTGGAAGTTCGTGATTCTCTTGTTTAAGTTGTTTTAAAAATCCTAATCTGTCATCTAAAGCATCGATAAAATTTCGCCTATCTCGAATCGGTAAGGATAATATTTCTTTCAATTCCATAAAAGGTTATTGATTTGAGATTTTTTTACATTAAACAAAACGTTTTGCTACTTTGAGATGGCTGGAATTTCGTAACCGCTCAGTTTTCGGCTTGACGAAAACGTGATGCGAAACAATAATTCCACTAAATTCCAGCTATATTAAAACAGCTGTTATGCCTTCGTCCTTTTCGTTAGTTAAATTCTGGTCTAACAAATGTCAGACCGTTTTTTTTCATTATTTTGTAATTATCTGTTAAGTCTGACCAAGGTAAAGTTTCATAAATATAAAGCCAATATCTGTCAAAATCATCTCTTTTCAAAATTTTCGCATAATCTTTATATTCTTTCAAATATGCTTTTTTGTTATACTTTTTGTCGTACAAAAATGAAAGTAATAAAAATATGCAATCTGTTGAATCTATTGAGTTTTGTTTAATTGTAGCTATTTCAATGTCAAAATCATATGTAATAGACCAATAAATTGCAAACGAACTGGCTTCATAAATTTTCTTTTTTATTCCATATGCATAAATATCTTGTGCTATTTTTTTTATAGTTAGTTTATCTATTTTATGAGGTTCAAAAACTTGTTCCTCTAGTAAGTTTATTAAATATGGAAATAATAAGACTAAATGGTGAATTTGTTTTATGTAATAATTTTTTGCATTTCTATCTAAGTGTTTCTTTGAAATTATTTTTATTGCATAATTTAAAATTGATGCGTCTGAATCTTCTATTAACATTAATTCGATTGCAAAATCTAAAAACCCTTTTAGCTCTTTAACCCGAATAGCATCTTTATTATTTACTTTATATGTATTCGTAAAGTTAAAATGGTTCATTTTAGCAACCCAATTTTTCACACTCGCTTGAGGCAACGGAATTATTTTGGATTTCTTACTATTTAATGCCAGCTCATACTTTATTAATTCCTCGGATAAACACAAAAAAAATCTATCTGACTCTTCGTATGATTCTACATAACAAGTATAATCGTCAATATTTCTTATGTATTTAAAACCTTCCTGTGTTAATTGGTGATCAACAGCAACAAGAACAATTTCTGAGATCAAATTTGAAGAGTGTGGACCAATTAAAAGACCGTTAGTTTCTCCGTGTTTTAAGTTACGAGTATAAAAATCTATTTGGTTGAACCATTCGTATTTGTCTGCTGGTTTTGATTTTGATTTAGCATAAGTTTTTCCAACTAATGCCCATGAAATTGAATGACTATAAACGCTGGGAAAACAATTTGAAATATCTGCTAATGCGACATACTTACTTTTGATAATAATATCTTGTTCGGGGTCACCATCTTTAGAGAAATTTTTATAATTCATTTCAAAAAGCTCAGGATTATTCTCAAGTTTGCGTAAATGAATTCTACTGATTTTATAAGAGTCGTTTATTGTTTTATCTCGAAAATGATTTTGTAATGAATTCCAATTATCCGACAAAGATTTGGCTTGATTTGAATACGCAAATGGCTCAGGAATTGCCATTGGCCTAGGTATATTAATATTTCTCATACTTGAATACCTAATATAATCTTTCGGCTTATCATTTATGGGAAAAGTGAGAGTTTTGGTAAATGCCAAAAAGTCTACGCTCGTTAAAAAGTTTGGTATTTTTTCTGCAAAAAGTCCGTATCCAACCAAACCATCGTACAATTCAGCACTCGAAATATCATTTTTGTAATCAATATATTTTTTCATTTAATTATTTTCGGTTTGTGCAGCTTTTAGGGTGAGGCATAACGTCCCCACGCTTGGAGAGGTTGGGAACTAAATTAAACTAAATTCTCCATACAACACTATCATTCCAAAAACAAAATCATTTTCAACTTAAGCTCAATCTCCCAATCTCTCCAAACGTGTGTTATGGCTTGGTCGCTACGCATCTAGAATGAAACAGATCTCTTAAACACCAAATTGTCTTCGCAAAAAAATCGCAATGATCCGCGGAAGTTCTGCCGTAAGTTTCTTGAGAAAGTGGAAAAGCTAAAACGTCTTGTGGGCTCAAACTTATCGGAAATCATCTCTAGGAAATCCAATTTCAAAACACAAGTTGGAATTTCGGAAAACTACAAAGTTTACGCACAGTTCTCAAAGTGTGATTTCAATTCTAAACATCTTTTGGAAATTATAATCCACTTTCTAGAAACTTGGGAAACGCGAATTTTCTATTGCGATTTTTTGCGGTGTGAGAATCAGGAATAATTGGGCGACTTGGCCATAACTTATTTATATGTTTAACAACATCATACATACCTACCATACATCTGCTTTATATGTGCGACAGTTGTTTTGATTCCCTCGCTAATTTATTCAAATTTACCTTACAATTAACAATTACTTTCAACTGAAAACGCTCACCCGCGCAAGGGATCGCAGCGGCATCCTTTGCTGCCTTCAAAAAAATGTCGGTTGAAAACTATCAGTTGTGGCAGCAAAGATATAGCGCAGAGCCCGACCTGAGCCAAACGAAATTTACAATGTTAAGATGGACGTTGTGGCGAAGGTTGCGCCCAAAAAAAAAGTAGTCAAATGCAAATCAAAACGTCTTGATTAAAAATTAAACCATTTTGTAAAAGCAACTTCAAATCGTACTATTTTTGAAACATCATAAATAATCTATTTTGAAGAAAGTTTTAATTTTGGATGACGAAGAGAAACTTCGAACATTGCTGGCGAGAATCATCGGTCTTGAAGGTTTTGAAGTGACGCAAGCTGCAGATTGCAAATCGGCGCTGAAGAAGTTGGAACATACCACTTTTGATATTATGCTTTGTGATGTCAAACTTCCTGATGGCAACGGGGTTGAACTGGTTGGAAAAATTAAAACGCTCTATCCTGCGCTCGAAATAATTCTGCTGACCGCCTACGGAACGATTCCCGATGGTGTGCAAGCGATTAAGAATGGTGCTTTTGATTATATCATCAAAGGTGACGATAACAACAAAATTATTCCGCTGATTTATCGTGCTTTGGAAAAGACGGAACTTACAAAACGCATCGAGAAACTGGAAAAGCAATTGGATGATAAGCATTCTTTTGACAAAATTATCGGGCAATCAAAAGTTCTGAAACAATCGATTGATTTGGCGCGAAAGGTTGCAAAGACTGATACCACTGTTTTGCTTACTGGGGAAACGGGAACTGGAAAAGAGATTTTTGCGCAAGCGATTCACCAAGAAAGCAACCGCACTAAAAATAGTTTTGTGGCAATTAACTGTTCGGCATTTTCGAAAGATTTGCTAGAAAGTGAAATGTTTGGACATAAAGCGGGCGCATTTACGGGTGCGACGGCAAATAAAACGGGTTTATTTGAAGAGGCAAACAACGGAACGATTTTTCTGGACGAAATAGGGGAGATGGCACTTGATCTTCAGGCGAAACTGCTGCGGGTTTTGGAAAGTGGCGAGTTTATTCGCGTAGGCGAAAGCAAGCCGACAAAAGTAGATGTGAGGATTATTGCGGCCACGCACCGAGATTTAAACAAGGAAATTGAACTCGGACATTTTCGGGAAGATTTGTTTTATCGTATTTCGGTGTTTCAAATTCATCTGCCTGCGTTGCGGGAGCGAATTAGTGATATTCCGATCTTGACCAATCATTTTGTGGCCATTTATGCAGCACGATCCAATAAAAAAATTGCTGCTGTCGCCAAAGAATATATCGATTTATTGCAGCAACATCAATGGAACGGAAATATTCGGGAGTTGAAAAACGTGATTGAACGAAGTATCATTTTGTGTGATGATAAATTGACGGTGGAAGATTTGCCTCAGGAACTTCAGAATAGAAATTCTAAATCATCACAGACCAAAACGCTTTCGGCTTTTGAATTGGCCAGTGCCGAAAAACTTCATATTCAAAAAGTGATGAATTATACCAACGGCAATAAGACGAAAACCGCCGATCTTCTGGGAATTGCCTTAACCACGCTCTACAGAAAACTCTCCGAATACGGAATCGAGTAAAAACCCTATCATAACGCTATAGCAAACCCTTTCAGAACGAAAGGGTTTTTTTGTGCGCAATAGTTTGGCTTTTGGCGAAAGCCTTGATCTATAAGGTTCTAAAGGTAGTTGTGAAAGATTGGTTCGAGAATTGAAAAAGCGGTATCAACTAAAACTAATTAAAATGATCACAATCATTCTCGTCGCGGCAGGCATCGCAGTATTTGCCTTTTTCTTTAAATGTATTGATTGGTTCGAAAAAATTTAATCTTATGGCAGCACTATTTATTCTCGGCATCGCAGTATTTGGATATATCTGTTACGTGCTGATCTATCCAGAAAAATTTTAGATCAAAGATCCGATTTTACAAAAAGGATTTTTAAAAAGGAAACTTCAAAAACTTAAAGAATGAAAAAATGAATAAAGAAATTTTAGCCATCGTCGTGATATTTCTCGGCACTCTCTTACTCGCGATTCCGATGGGGAAATACATTGCGAAAGTGTACGCGGGAGAAAAAACACTATTAGACTTTCTTTTCAATCCGATTGAAAAGCTTTTCTACAAAATCAGCGGCATTAATCCGTCGATTGAAATGAATTGGAAGCAACATTTGAAAGCATTATTGGCAATCAATTTGGTTTGGTTCCTTTTGGGAATGCTCTTGATGATGACAATGGGATCATTGCCACTCAATCCTGATAACAATCCAAGTATGTCGGCAGATTTAGCTTTTAACACGGTTATTTCGTTTGTAGTAAACTGTAATTTACAGCATTACTCTGGTGAGACAGGAATTACTTATTTAGGACAAATTTATTTGATGTTTCTACAATTTGTAAGTGCTGCCACAGGAATGGCTGCCGCGGTGATTGTCTTTAAAGCTTTTAGAGAAAAATCGACTGAGTTGCTTGGTAACTTTTACGAATTTTTCTTAAAATCTTGTACAAGAATTTTATTACCACTTTCGGTAATTGTTGCTACAATCTTGGTTTTTAACGGAACACCAATGACTTTTAATGGTAAAGATACCATCACGAATTTGCAAGGAGAAACGGTTGAGGTTTCGACTGGGCCAGCTGCAGGATTTGTTGCGATTAAACACATCGGAACAAATGGTGGTGGATTCTTTGGAACCAATGGAGCGCATCCACTTGAAAATCCAACCTTCTTGTCAAATATGGTGGAATTATCAGCGCAGTTGATTATTCCTTTTGCAATGATTTTCGCTTTTGGATATTTTATTAGAAGAAAAAAATTATCCTATATGATTTTTGGAGTGATGACGGTCGGATTTTTAATGCTGGCGATTCCTAACGTGGCGATGGAAATGGGTGGAAATCCTGCTATTTCAAGTATGCAGATTGACAATTCGCTTGGTGCGATGGAAGGGAAGGAAGTCAGGATTGGTGCAGCCGCTTCAGGATTCTGGAGTATTGCGACTACGGTGATTTCGACAGGATCGGTGAATTCGATGCACGATAGTAGTATGCCACTTTCTGGAATGAATGAATTGCTGGCAATGATGATCAATAGTTTTTATGGAGGTGTAGGAGTTGGAATTCTAAACTTCTTTGTCTTTATAATCTTGGCGGTCTTTATCAGCGGATTGATGGTGGGAAGAACACCTGAATTTCTAGGGAAGAAAATTGAAGCAAGAGAGATGAAAATCGCAATGATTATTGCCCTTATTCATCCATTATTAATTTTGGCGGGAACAGCATTAGCCACCGCTTTTCCAGAGCAAGGCGCATCAACTTTAAACAATCCAGGTTTTCACGGTTTTAGTGAAATTCTCTACGAATATACTTCTGCTTCTGCCAATAACGGTAGTGGATTTGAAGGACTTGGCGATAACACATTGTGGTGGAATATTTCGACAGGATTCGTACTAATCTTATCTCGTTTCTTACCGATTATCGGGCCAGTTGCGATTGCAGGATTGCTTGCGAGTAAGAAATTTGTTCCCGAAAGTGCAGGAACATTGCAGACAGATACTGGGACTTTTGGATTAGTTGTCTTTACAGTAATTGCGGTGGTTGCAGCGCTTTCATTCTTTCCAGCGCTCACCTTGGGGCCAGTTGCCGAGTATTTTTCTCTAAAATAAATTTATACAAATGAACAATCAAAATAATAAATCATTGTTTCAAAAAGATTTGATGAGTGAAGCACTTGTACAATCTTTTGTAAAACTGAACCCAAAAACAATGTTCCTAAATCCTGTAATGTTTACAGTTGAAATTGGTGCAGTTGTAATGCTTATTGTGTCTTTATTTACTCTTGGTGGAGACAAATCACAAGGAAGTTTCGGATATAATTTTCTGATTTTTATCATTCTTCTTTTGACCGTCTTATTTGCAAATTTTGCTGAAGCAATTGCCGAAGCAAGAGGGAAAGCACAGGCGGATAGTTTGAGAAAAACTAGAGAGGAAACTCCAGCGAGATTAGAAGATGGAACAATTGTGTCTTCGTCAATACTTAAAAAAGGCGATATTTTTATCTGTGAGGCAAACGACATTATTGCAACCGATGGTGAAATAATCGAAGGTCTTGCCACAATTGACGAAAGTGCGATTACTGGAGAAAGTGCTCCTGTAATTCGCGAAAGCGGTGGAGACAAAAGTTCGGTTACTGGAGGTACAAAAGTGCTTTCGGATAGAATCAAAGTGATGGTAACTACTGAGCCTGGCGAAAGCTTTCTGGACAAAATGATTGCTCTTGTAGAAGGTGCAAGTCGTCAGAAAACGCCAAACGAAATTGCGTTGACCATCTTACTCGCTGGTTTTACCTTGGTTTTTATCATTGTAACCATCACCCTGAAACCATTTGCAGATTACGCGAATATTCCAATTACGATCGCATCATTTATTGCACTATTTGTATGTCTAATTCCAACCACGATCGGTGGACTTTTATCTGCAATCGGGATTGCGGGAATGGACAGAGCTTTGAGAGCGAATGTCATTACCAAAAGTGGAAAAGCAGTCGAAACTGCTGGAGATATTGATGTGTTGTTATTGGATAAAACTGGTACAATTACTATAGGAAATAGAAAAGCTACCAAATTTTATCCTGCAAATGGAGTTGACGAAAAGCAATTTGTAAGAGCTGCCGTATTAAGTTCAATGTCGGATGAAACGCCAGAAGGGAAATCAATTTTGGAATTGGCTGCGATAAATCCACAATCCTATAATGTAACTAATGCGCGATTTATAAAATTTACTGCTGAAACTAGAAGTTCAGGAATTGATTTCGACAACACACAAATTAGAAAAGGTGCTTCGGATTCCATAAAAGATCTATCCGAAAAAGCTGGGAATGTTTTTCCGCCAGAAACGGCAGCGAGTGTCGAATATATTTCGAGTAATGGAGGAACGCCGTTGGTAGTTTCGGAAAATGATAAAGTGATTGGAGTGATTGAACTTCAAGATATCATCAAACCTGGAATTCAAGAGCGTTTTGCAAGACTTCGAAAAATGGGAATCAAAACAGTAATGGTAACGGGAGATAATCCGCTTACCGCGAAATTCATCGCCGAGAAAGCTGGAGTTGATGATTTTATCGCCGAAGCAAAACCAGAAGATAAGATGAATTACATCAAGAAAGAACAATCCGAAGGTAGATTGGTTGCGATGATGGGAGATGGAACAAATGACGCGCCAGCATTGGCACAAGCAGATGTGGGCGTTGCAATGAACAGCGGAACGCAAGCAGCAAAAGAGGCAGGAAATATGGTCGATCTTGATAATGATCCAACCAAATTGATTGAAATCGTAGAAATTGGAAAACAGTTACTGATGACTCGTGGAACGCTGACCACTTTTAGTATCGCTAACGACGTTGCCAAATATTTCGCAATCATTCCAGCGCTGTTTATCACCTCGATTCCAGCTTTGCAAGGATTAAACATTATGAATCTTCACAGTCCCGAAAGTGCAATTTTATCAGCAGTAATTTTTAATGCGATCATTATTCCGTTTTTAATTCCGCTTGCGCTAAAAGGGGTTGCGTACAAACCAATCGGTGCTTCGGCATTGTTGAGACGAAATTTTTTCATCTACGGTTTAGGAGGAGTTATAGTTCCATTTATCGGAATTAAAGTGATTGATCTTTTAGTTTCAGTATTCATTTAATAAAAAACATAGAAATGAAAAATAATATTTTACCAGCAATCAAGATGACGCTGCTTACATTATTGCTTTTTGCAGTTGTATATCCAATAGCAATCTGGGCAATTGCTCAGGCTTCTCCAAATCAGGGGAAAGGCGAAGTTGTAATGCACAATGGTCAGAAACAGTATAGTAATGTTGGACAGAAATTTACGGATGCTAAATATTTTAACTCTAGACCATCAGCGGTAGATTACAACGCCGCTGGATCTGGAGCAAGTAATAAAGGAGCTTCAAATGAGGAATATTTGGCAGAAGTACAAACCAGAGTTGATTCTTTTCTAATCAAAAATCCTTCGGTAAAAGTTTCTGAAATTCCTGTGGATTTGATTACCGCGAGTGGAAGTGGATTGGATCCAAATATTTCTGTTCAAGGAGCAAAAGTACAAGCAGAAAGAATTTCGAAAGTTAGAAATATCGAAAAATCTGCAGTCGATAAGTTGATCGAAAAGCAAATTGAAAAACCGCTGCTGGGATTATTCGGCCCAGAAAAAATCAATGTTCTCAAATTGAATATCGCATTAGACAATATTAAATAGTACACAGTTAATTCAGCAGAAAAAATGAAATCATCATTAATAGTATCATCTATCTTTTGTTCACTAAGCTTTTCAGCAATGGCGCAAGAAGAAGCAGAAATTCCAAATCCATTCTCATTCAGCGGATATGCTGAAGTCTATTACAATTACGATTTTAACAATCCAAAAAATAATACAAGACCGCCATTTATTTACAGTCACAACCGAAATAACGAAGTGAATATCAATCTTGCGTTTATCAAAGGCGTTTATTCGACGGAGAAATTGCGAGCAAATTTAGCAATCGGAACTGGAACTTATTTAAATGCAAATTATGCAGCAGAGAATGGAGTTTTAAAAAATATGTACGAGGCAAATGTGGGCGTGAAAATTTCCAATAAACACAATCTCTGGATTGACGCAGGTTTAATGCCTTCGCATATCGGTTTTGAAAGTGCAGTAGGAAAAGACAATCTTACTTTGACCAGAAGTATTCCAGCTGAAAACTCTCCGTATTTTGAAACTGGCGCAAAGATATCTTACACAAGTCCAAGTGAGAAATGGTTTTTGAGTGCGTTGGTTTTAAACGGTTGGCAGCGAATTGCTAGAGTGGATGGAAATTCAACAAAGGCATTTGGACATCAAATAATCTACAAACCAACTAGCAAAATCACCATCAATAGTAGTTCGTTTATCGGAAGTGATCAGCCAGACGAAACCAGAGCAATGCGCTATTTTCACGATTTGTACGGACAGTTTCAAGTAAATGATCAATGGCAACTTATTGCGGCTTTTGATATTGGAGCGCAACAAAAAGAGAAAGGAAGTGATGCTTATAATTCTTGGTTTGCACCAATTGTAATTGTAAAATATAAAGCTTCAGAAAAAGTGAGTCTTGCTGCAAGAGCGGAGTATTACAATGACGAAAATGGAGTTATCATTGCAGTAGAGCAACCCGAAGGATTCAAAACCTTCGGATATTCGCTTAACTTAGATTATAATATAACTTCAAATGTAATGTGGCGTATAGAATTGCGAAGTATGAATAGTGAAAATGCTATTTTTGAAAAGCGTAACGACACTTTTTCGGACACAAATACCTTGTTGAGTACAGCACTAACATTTAGTTTTTAGAATTATTTCTCATCTCCAATCTTTATTCACACTTATCAATGGAACCTCAAAAAAAATCAGCTGAACATTTCCTCGATCTTATTAAAAAATCGAGACGTGGAAAGCTGAAAATATATATAGGAATGAGTGCTGGAGTTGGTAAAACCTACCGAATGCTTCAGGAAGCTCGTGCTTTATTGAAAAATGGAGTTGATATAAAGATTGGTTATGTAGAAACTCACGGTCGGCAAGAAACCGACGAGCAGTTGCAAGGATTGCCGATAATTCCGCGTCGAAAATTATTTTATAAAGGCAAGGAATTGGAAGAGATGGACGTTTCGGCGATCATTAATCTTCGGCCTGAAATTGTAATTGTAGATGAACTTGCGCACACTAATATTAGCGGAAGCGCAAATGAAAAGAGATGGCAGGATGTAATGGATATTTTGGACGCTGGAATCAATGTGATTTCGGCGGTCAATATTCAACACATCGAAAGTCTCAAAGATGAAATGAAAAATATAACGGGAATTGACGTCACAGAACGCGTTCCCGATTATGTTTTATCGCAGGCAGATGAGGTTGTAAATATTGATTTAACTTCAGATGAACTAATTGGCCGACTTAAAGAAGGCAAAATCTACAAAGCAGAAAAAATTGAAGCTGCTCTCAAAAACTTCTTTCAGAGCGATCACATTCTGCAACTTCGAGAATTAGCTTTAAAAGAAGTAGCTTCACAAGTTAACAGAATTGTTGAAACGGCAGTTACAAAACCCAATGTCTTAAAGCAGGAGCGTTTCCTGGCTTGCATTAGCAGTAATGAAAAAACGGCGCGAACCGTGATCAAAAAGACGGCAAGATTGGCAAATTATTACCATAGCAAATGGTACGTTCTGTATGTGCAGAAGCCAAGTGAAAGTTTGGATAAAATAGCGCTCGACAAACAACGACACTTAATAAATAACTATAAATTAGCCACCGAATTGGGAGCTGAAATTATTAAGGTTGAAAGTGAAGCTGTAGTAAAAACAATTCTCGATCAGGTAGCTGAACGAAAAATTACTACTGTATGTATCGGAAGACCAAAATTGAGTTTTTGGAGAGCAATTGTTGGTGTCAATTTGTTTAACGCACTTGTAAAAAAATTATCTTTCAGTAATATCGATTTAATTATTCTATCATAATGAAAATTAAAACAAAATTGACTTTTGGTGTAGGCCTACTTTTCTTGCTAATTATCTTTCTGGCATTGATAAGTGGTTGGTTCGTGAATAGTCTAAAAAAAGACACCAATAATATCCTAACCGCGAATTATTTCTCGTTGCAGTTTTCGCGTAATATGATTTTGGCTCTTGAAGATATTGCGAAGGACAGTTCTGCTGTCTCAAATTTCCAATTGAATTTAGAAAAGCAAAAGAAAAATGTTACGGAAATAGGAGAGTCAGAAGCAACGAAAACTATTGTTGAGCATTTTGAAAATTTGAGGATAAATACCAAAGATTCTACCTTGTCTTCTCTACTACGCAAGGATATTGCTGAGGTAATGCGGCTGAATATGCAAGCAATCGAGCGTAAAAGCAATCTTGCCAACGAGACTGCCGAAACCGCTTATTTATGGATTTCGTTTGCTGGCGCGATGTGTTTTATCATTGCGTTTATTTTTCTGGTAAATCTTCCTGGAAACATTGCAAACCCTATCAAAGAGCTTACAAATAGTATTAAGCAGATTGCTGCTCAGAATTACCACGAGCGTGTGCATTTTGATCAGTATAATGAATTTGGCGAGCTTGCAACTTCCTTTAATACGATGGCGCAGAAGCTTGAAGAATATTCAGAAAGTAAATTGGACAAAATTATTCAGGGTAAAAAGAGAATTGAAACCTTGATTAATAATATGCACGATCCTGTAATTGGGATTGACGAAAACAAGAATATCCTATTTATAAATGACGAAGCACTAGTAATTACTGGACTTAAAGAAGCTGAAGTTTTAGGAAAACAGATTCAGGATGTTGCGGTTTATAACGATCTGGTGAGAACTCTGACTAGAGATTTGCTATTGCCTGAAAAGGAACGTACCGAGAAAGTGATCAAGATCTTTGCTGATAATAAAGAGAGTTATTTCGAAAAAGAGTTTGTAGACATTCAGATTATTCCAACTGGAGAAGAGAATCCACAGTTGATTGGTTATGTTATTTTACTAAAAAACATCACTGCTTTAAAAGAGTTGGACATTGCCAAAACGAATTTTATCGGAACGGTTTCTCACGAATTCAAAACTCCGATTTCGTCTATCAAAATGAGTCTTCAATTACTAGAAAATGAAAAAATAGGCAACCTAAATCAGGAGCAAAAAAACCTTGTCGAAAGTATAAAAGACGATTCAAACCGACTTTTGAAGATTACGGGCGAACTTTTAAATATCGCGCAGGTGGAAAGTGGTAATGTTCAATTGTCCATAAAACCTTGTAATCCCGTCAAAATAATGCAGTACGCGATTGACGCCACACAAACTCAGGCTGATCAGAAGCAGATTCACTTTGATATTTCTTACTCCGACAACGTCCCAAATGTCAAAGCTGATAGCGAGAAAACTTCTTGGATTTTGACTAATTTAATTTCGAATGCGGTGCGCTATTCTTATGAGAACACGACTATTTTCTTGACGATTTCAACTTTAAATGACAAGATAATCTTCAGTGTGAAAGATACAGGACAAGGAATTCCTACACAATTTCACAGCAAGATTTTCGATAGATATTTCAGAGTTCCTGGCACTCAAAAGGAAGGTACAGGCTTAGGTCTGGCCATTAGTAAAGAATTTGTGGAAGCGCAAGGTGGCGAAATTACGGTGGATAGCGAACTCGGTTCGGGTAGTATTTTTCAGGTTATTTTGAATAAGGTTTAGCATTTTTTTTTGGAGCTTTTTCCAGCTGTCCACTGTATCTTTCCTGCCCAAAAGAAGGGGCAGGAAAGGATGCCGTTCCCATCTGGGCTAGGGAACCTGTCCATTTTTGAAATGAAGTTCTGATTGAAAAACATATCTTTCAGATTAAATTTCTTGAATGTTTAATATTTGGAAAAAAATCGATGTAATCAATTATCTACTTTTTTGCCATCAAATAATCTGCAACCGCCTGATACGCTGGGAGTGAAGTAGCATCATTTGCCGCATTTGCAGCAATAGGGTGCGAAGCCATTCTCACGATTACCATTTCGGCAGTCGGATCAATATAGATTGTTTGTCCGTGAACACCACGTGCTGCAAAAGCACCATTTTTATTTTCGGTCATCCACCACATATTTCGATATGACCATCCCTTTAGTTTTGGATGATCAGATTTTGCGAAGGCAGCTTTACTTCCTCCTTTTTCGATATCGCTTACTGCCGCCATCGGAATAATTTGTTTTCCGTTGTAGTTTCCCATATTTCTGATCAGTTCTCCGAAACGGCCTAAATCTCTCATTCCAGCATTAAATCCGCCTCCCGTAAATGCAGTTCCTATAGCATCAACTTGATAGTATGCATCTTGCTCCATACCGAGTTTAGTCCAAATTCGTTCGCTCAAAAGTTGAGTAGCAGATTTTCCGCTTGCTTTTGAAACAATCCAACCTAAAGCATCGGCATTAACAGTTTTATATTTAAAAGCTTCTCCGTGTTTGCCTTTTTTCTTTATTGTCTGCAAATACTGATAGTAGCCAACAGGTCCCTTATAATCTTTGGGTTTCGTAAGTGGATTTCCTGCAGCAGAGAAACTCCAAACATCCGAATTAGGGTCAGCATAATCTTCGCTGTACGCCAGAGCCGTTGTCATGTCCATCACTTGACGAACCGTTGCATCTGCGTAAGCTGAATTTTTAAGTTCGGGAACATAAAAAGTTACTAGCTTATTTTCGTCAATAACTCCTTCTGCAATTAGAATTGAAGCTAGAGTACCGGTAAAAGATTTGGTAAGCGACATTACAGCGTGAACTTTTGTCTCATCAAATTCAGCAAAATAGCGTTCATACACGATTTTTCCTTTGTGCATAATCAACATCCCATCGGTGTAGTTTTCGAACAACGATTTCTCCCAAGTCATAGGGGTTTTTGTATTCCACGGATTAAAGGTTAGAGCGTCAATATGGTTGTCTAAGGCATACTCCATTTTGCTAGAATTGTCTAAACCTCTGGAAACAGCTTCTGTGGGTAGAAATTCGCGCATGTGGATAAAGCTCCATCGCATAGCCGGGAATTCTAATAAAGATCCGTCCCAAATACTTAGTACTCTATTTTCGGGTGGTGGGGAACCTTGCATCCAGTTAAAGTTTTTAGGATCACTTTCTTTGGCGCTTAAAAATTTTTTCTTCTCTTGTGCTTTCATATCAATTGAATTAAAAAGAAGTAGTACTGCTAATATTGGTAATACTAGCTTCTTTAGTTTTAATGTTTTGTGGATTTCAGGTTGCTTGTCCATATATATGAAGTGTTATTGTGAAATTTTAATGCAACTATTTCCGTTGCTTCTTTAATTAAGAAAAAGAATAATCGCGGAATCTTAAAGATAAGAATCTTTCAATTAATTGAATAATATTAATATTTATTTTTCAGAACGGAAGTGTATATTCTTTATAAAAAGATAATTATTCTTACGAAGATTTTTTTGCGAGAAGGTAGAAGAGAAAATCCTTTCTTGTGGCGTTGCGAAGCAAAAGCTACAAAAAAGATTGGGAACGGATAGCCTGACCACAATGTCATTAAGTTAAGGTTTTAATGTGCTGATTGGTAGTGTAATAAGTCATTTAAAATTTGTCTAATTGTAGGTTATTTCTTATATTTATGTGAAATATTTGACACATAAGTAAATGAAAAGTAATT
>JBBSRP010000051.1:0-15154 GCA_038242935.1 Flavobacteriales bacterium | reverse complement strand
TTAAATGTTCTATATTTGCACCCACAATAAGGCCTCGTGGCGCAACTGAATAGCGCACTTGATTACGGCTCAAGAGGTTACTGGTTTGAATCCAGTCGAGGTCACTTAAGAATGAAAAGCTTACACGAAAGTGTAGGCTTTTTTGCTTTTATAAAAATACGTTGAGCTTGCTCAAAAGTATTTTTATAAAAGCAAAAAAGTAAAGCGACTTTTTAGTCGCTGTTTTTCATTTAGACTACGAAGCTTTGCTGGATGCGCGTAGCGAATCCAGTTGGAGAATATTTATTACTCTTCACAAATTTACTTAGCGTCTTGTTTTTGGAATTAAAGATTTTAAATTCAGGTCTTTATTAGTTGCTCGAAGCGAATTCATTTTCAACCGGCTTTTTTTACAACTGCATTAATCGTAAAAAGATATTTTCCTTTTTTATCAAAAAAACCTATCCTCTTTCCAATTCTGCACATTCGATTCTATATAATCGTTGATTCGCTGATATTCTTGATCGCTCCGAATTATATGATCATGAAATTTTGCCTGCCATCCATTTGTAAAATCCAACCGATTTAAATTATTTGTGACCGCTGATTTATAAGAGCCAATTATCGACGAAACAGTATTTTTACCTTGATTTTGAAATCGTGATATAGCTTCCTGATCTGCGTATTGTCGCAAACCAATTTCTGAATCTTCAGTCAAAATTAAAATTCCGTGAATATGATTTGGCATTAACACAAATGCACCTAATTCTATATTTTTCGCGTGATGGGGAATTTGATACCATAAAATATCAGCGATTATCCCGCAATGTGACAAATTCATTTTGTTTATATATCGTTGTTTTGGTTCCAGTTTTGGTTTCGGTTCTGGTAGAGACAAGGCATGCCTTGTCTCTACGTTGGACACGTCCGTGATCGTCGTCGATATTTCCCCAAAATTATGATTCTTTTCCTTGGTGCAAATCGTAATAAAATACGCGCCTGCCCATCCATAATTCCAACAATTGGCACGCGCAGATTCTATTCGATATTTATTATTATACAACGCCATAGTCTAATCATTTATATAACAGCAAGATACAAAATAGGCGACCTGTTTATAATAATTTTTATAGTATCAATATTGCAAATAGAATGTTCTGTAATATTAAATTAAATCTAAATAAATTCGGCTCAATTTAATATCTAGAAACGCATCCAACTAAATCCGAAACCACCCCAAATTACTCATTTCCATAATCCATTTCCTACCACATTAATTAGCAGAATGTCATATCTTTGCATCTCCCAAAATCCTTAGAATTATTTTTAAATGATATACACCGTCATTGATGTTGAGACGACTGGAAAAGGCAACAAGATTACTGAAATTTCCATTTTTAGATTCGACGACAACACATTTTTAGATGAGTTTACAACCCTTATCAACCCAAACGCATATATTCCCGACTTCATCACAGCACTCACCGGCATCGATAATGCGATGGTTGAAGATGCGCCAACATTTGCAGAAGTTGCCGAAGACATTCTCAAAATTACTGAGGATGCGGTCTTTATCGCGCACAATGTCAACTTTGATTACAATGTTATTCGGAATGAATTTAAAGCTATAGAAGTAAATTTCAATCGCAAGAAACTTTGCACAGTCAGACTTTCACGGACTTTACTTCCTGGACATCGATCATATAGTTTGGGAAAAATCTGTGCAGATTTGAATATTAATATTCTAAATCGCCACCGCGCCAAAGGTGATGTCGAAGCGACTGTAATTTTGTTTCATAAATTATTGGAGCAACCTGAAGCTCAAGCGGTTTTAGAAAAATCATTGAACAAAGCGTCAAAAGAAGCTACTTTGCCATCAAATCTTAGCCAGGAAGTTTTCGAAAATTTACCAAAGAAACCGGGTATTTATTATTTCAGAAATAAGAAAAATAAAATCATTTATGTTGGCAAGGCGATCGATATTCAGAAGCGTGTTTTGGGGCATTTTTATTCAAAAACCGAAAAGGAATTAACACTGTGTCGCGAAACAGCACACGTGGATTTCGAATTGTCTGGAAGTGAGACAATCGCCCTGTTGATGGAGGATTGCGCGATAAAGCATCATTTTCCACTTTTTAATCAGGCGGCAAAACGAATTCCCAAAACGTTTTCTGTTTTCACTTATACCGACAGAAAAGGTATTGCACATTTGGCGTATAATGAGACAAAAGTAGCGCCAAATTCGCTCGTAATTTTATACAGCATCACCGAATGTCGCGCTTATATTCAGAATCTTTGCAGTCAATTTCAGCTGTGTCCAAAATACTGTCATCTTGCCGAAGTTTGCAGTGGTGGCGAGCAGTTTACTCATTTCTGTCAAGGAATTTGCCAAGATACAGAAACCATAGATGCTTACAACGAGAGAGTTTTTAAGGCAATCGATCATATTAGCAGCAATTCTCAGGATATCGTAATTAAAAAAAAGGGTCGCTACGATCACGAAGAAGCTTTTATTTTGATAGAAAAAGGCACGTATCTCGGCTATGGTTTCATAGATAAAACCGAGCAAATACTGGCAAATTCCGATCTTGAACCTTTTCTTATTAAGCAAAAAGACAACTTCGACATCAAGAGATTACTGCGGAAAGAAATTGAAAAGGTACTTTCTTTTTAGAATTTTTTTGGAGCTTTATCCTGCTTTCCGCTCCAATCTTTTGAGCCTTAAATAAAGGCTCAAAAGGATTTCCACTGCAATCAGGGCTAGGACTATACTTCATTAAGAAAGTTTTTTTAATAATCAGAAAATCTTCTTCTATGAACTATTGAAAAAGCAACTCTGAATTCAATCAGAACTATTTAATTTAGATAAATATATATTTTACGAACATAAAAGTGCTTTAAGTGAATAATACTTATGTTTGTAAATCAACTAATATTCTATGACTTTTATAAAAATCGTTTCAGTAGCGACTTTAAGCTTTTGCAGCGCAGGATTATTTATTTCGTGCAATTACAAAGAAAAAACCACTACGGTCAAAAGACATTCAATAACAAATATTGATAGTCTAGCTGCCAACTACTACAGAGAATATTTTTCTTTTTACCCATTAGAAGCGACAATTCAAGAAGATAGCAGATTTAATAATCAACTTCCTATCTCTATCTCAAAAGAATTTATCAGTGACGAAATAGCTTTTCTCACTCGTTTTCAAAATGAACTACAGAACATCGATTACAAATCACATTCCAACGATAAAAAAGAAATTAGGTACCAAGTTTAATATTGCATCCTTCCACGACGAAATTTTAAGTCAAGGTTGCCTACCTTTAAGCGTTTTAGAAAAAAAAATGGCTCTTTGGCTGATACTAAAAAATAAAATTATAATCAAAAATTTAGCGCTCTTGATACTTTTCTGTGGTAGTTTATGTGCACAAGAAAAATGTGACGTTCAGAAATCCGCAGAATATCAGCAAGAACTCAATAGAGAATACTCCAACAAGAAAACGAGTCCGCTTACAGCAGCTGATTTAAAGGAATTCAAAAAGCTTGACTTTTTTAAAGTAAACTCCGACTATTGCGTTATTGCAAAAATAAAACGCACTATAAATGCGACGCCTTTTGCAATGCAAACCACAACTGACAGAAGTCCGATGTATGTGAAATACGCCGATTTGAGCTTTTTAATTGATGGAAAAGAGCAAATTTTAGAAGTGTACCAGAGTATAAAACCAGCAGCAATTCAGGCTTTTAGCACGGATTTATTTCTGCCATTTACAGATTTAACCTCAGATGAAGAATCGTACAGCGGCGGGCGTTATATGGATCTTCAAATCCCCGACGGAGATTTTATTACTATAGATTTTAATCGTGCCTACAATCCATACTGCGCTTACAATTCTCGATATTCGTGCCCGCTTGTTCCAAAGGTGAATCATCTTGAAGTTAAAATAAATGCAGGCGTAAAAAAGTTTCATAACTAATGATATACTATAATTTACATACACATTCAGATCCTTCAGAAGATACTATCGTAGCAGTCGTAAACGTTTATCCAAAAGACTATCCAACAGAAAGTAAATATTTTTCTGTCGGAATTCATCCTTGGTATATTGATGAAAACAATATCGAAAGCGAATTAAAAATTATCGAGAAAGCGCTACAAGACAAAAATTGTTTAGCAATTGGTGAATGTGGCATTGACAAGAAAATAGAAACCAGTATAGAACTTCAAACCAAGGTTTTTGAACGTCAGCTGCTTCTAGCCGAGAAATATCAGATGCCTGTTATTCTACATTGCGTTGCGGCTTATGACGAACTTATTGCAATGAAAAGCGAACTAAATATTACCGTGCCACTCATTATTCACGGATTTGCCAAAAGTCCAGAAATGGCACAACAGCTGGAAACCCACGGAATCATATTGTCGTTTGGAAAATACTTAATGCGCAATCCAGATTTAGGAAGTTCACTTACAGCAATTAATAACGAGAGTTTTCTGCTTGAAACAGATACCAGTGAAGAGACAATTCAAGATGTGTACAAGAAAGCAGCCGAAGCAAATAATATATCTTTATCAGAACTTCACTCAATAATAGAACGTAACTTTGCAGGCATATTTTCAAAATATAAAATCTAAAATAAATACCGCAAAGAATGGCAGAATGGTTAAGCAGAGCCGAATTACTATATAAAAAAGAAGGAATAAATAAGCTACATAATGCCAATATTTTGGTTGTAGGTTTGGGTGGAGTAGGATCTTTTGCCGCAGAATTTCTTGTCCGTTCAGGAGTAGGAAAGCTTACAATTGTAGATGGAGACACAGTCGACATTACCAACATCAACAGACAATTGCCTGCGCTTACTTCAACAATAGGTATAACTAAAGTAGATGTCGTACAACAACGTCTTCTAGACATTAATCCAAAACTAGAACTTACAGCAATTACAGAATTTCTTTCGCCAGAACGCGCCTTCGAAATTGTAACAGATCAATACGATTATGTTGTCGACTGCATTGATAGCGTCACTCCAAAAGTAAATCTTATCATAGCAGCAAAACGCAAACGAGTCAAAATTGTGAGTTGTATGGGAGCGGGAGGAAAGATGGAAGCTTCAAAAGTAAAAGTTGGTGATATTAAAAATACCGAAAACTGCTTTTTGGCGAAAGCCATAAAAAAACGCCTCAAAGAAGTAAAAATCGACAAAGGAGTAAAAGTCGTTTATAGCTCAGAAATCCAAGACGAATCAAGTATGAAAACCACAGATGGTAGCAATTACAAAAAATCCTTTTATGGCACAAACAGCTATATGCCGGGGCTTTTTGGACTTTATGCCGCCGAAACAGTAATAAGACATATATTAAAAAAAGCAAAAGATGATTAAGACAGTATTGTTTGATATGGATGGTGTAATCGTGGACACAGAGCCGGTGCACCGTTTTGCCTATTTCGAACATTTTAAAGAATTGGGAATAGAAGTGACCGAAGAAATGTTTACAACTTACACTGGAAATTCTACCCGCAACGTTTTTGAGAGAATAAAGCAACAATTCGGACTAGACCACGAAGTTGAAAGTCTCATACAACGCAAAAGAAGCATTTTTAACGATGCCTTTGATTATAAGGAAGATTTGACGCTTCTCGATGGAGTAGAAGACCTAATTAAAGATTTCCATTCCAACGGAATTCAACTGATACTTGCGTCTTCGGCTTCAAAAGTTACGATTGACAGAGTTTTTAAGCGATTTAATCTTCATCAGTATTTTAGTCATATAGTAAGTGGCGAGGATTTTCCGAAATCTAAACCAGATCCAGCAATTTTCGTTCATGCAGCAAAATTGAGTGGTGATAGTCGTGAAGAATGTATTGTTATCGAAGACAGTACAAATGGCGTAAAGGCTGCCAATGCGGCGAATATCTTTTGTATTGGTTATAGAAGTTTTCATTCGAAATTGCAAAATCTTGATAGTGCAGATATGATCATTACAGATTTTTCTGAAATTGATAGTTCGAAAGTTCGTGCTATTGAAGGTAAGATAAACGTCTAAAGAAGATATAATTGAAATTCTATTAAGTAAAAATTAACTATATAATTTAACTTGATATCGTATTTTTGAAAATTAATAAAATTAAGTAGTAATTATGAAAAATATTTTCGCAGCATTTTTAGTAGTTTGTGCCACGGCTAGTTTTAATGCTCAGGTAAAAACACCGCAGCAGAGTCCGAAAACTGTTATAAATCAGACAGTTGGTCTTACAAATGTAGAATTGGATTACTCACGCCCAAGCACAAAAGGTCGTATCATTTTTGGAGATCTTGTTCCTTTTGGAAAAATGTGGAGAACTGGAGCAAATGAAAATTCGGTTATCACTTTCAGTGATGATGTAGTTATTGATGGCAAAACATTAAAAAAAGGGAAATACTCGATTTATACAATGCCGAAAGTTGAAAGTTGGGATATAATATTTTATACTACAACAGACAATTGGGGATTGCCAGCAGAATGGAATGAAGCAAATGTAGCTCTAAAAACTACAGTTAAGCCTGAGACTTTATGTAGAAACGTTGATTCTTTTACAATTGGAATAAATGGTATCGACTTAACTTACGGTATTCTAGAAATTTCTTGGGAAAAAGCGCTTGCTGCTGTGAAATTTGAAGTTCCTTCGAAAAAAGCAGCAATGGCTAGTATCGAAAAAACTTTAGGAGGTGCTACATCTAGAGATTATTTTGATGCTGCTTCTTACTATTATCAGTCTGGAGAAGATATGAATCAGGCGTTAACTTATGTGAATAAAGCTTTGGAATTGAGTAAAGATAAACCATTCTTTTACTTGCGTCAAAAATCATTGATTCAAGGAAAATTAGGAGATAAAAAAGGAGCTATTGAAACTGCGAAATTATCTCTTGCAGCTGCTCAAAAAGCAAATAATATGGATTATGTAAAAATGAATCAGGAAAGTATTTCTGCTTGGTCTAAATAAATAATCAACTATTGCAATATCAAAAAGCACCTCATTGAGGTGCTTTTTTTGTTTGGATTACATTCAGTTTTTTAGGCTTTCGCCAAAAAACTTCAACATAAAAGATGATAAGTATAAAATGAGGCAGAATGTTGTTTATTAGACGTGGAGAGAGAAGGCAATTTTGCCTTCGGTTGAAGCTATAATGGTTAAGAAGAGGTCAATTCTTTGACGAATTTATGAGAAGAGAAAGTTCTCTAGCGGGGCATAGGATTACATCCTATATATATGTCATCCCTTCGGGATTAGCACAGCACTTTTTTGAGAATAAAGAATTTTTAGCAGCGATACTCAGAAAGTAATCTCTCGAAAATACTCCTCAATTTTCTTATCAGAAAAATATTAATATTTGTCATCCCTTCGGGATTAATACATTAGCGCGATACCAAAAAAATTAAATAAATGCTATTTCAATTCTCCACTGTACATAGAATTGTACTCAAAAATAGGATGTGAAGTCGATACTGTTTTTTTTAACAAAACTTATTAGTCTTGAAGGGACGGCATAAATCAAGAATGGACTCAGTCCATTCACAAATCCGGAACACCGAGCCCTGAAAGGGTGGTATATTTTATAACGAAGGTTTTTATCAACGTGTAGACCCATAGCCGTGATAGGAACGGAAATCCCGCAGGCAGCAGGGGTATTTTTTCTTGACAGAAAAGAGCGACCAACGGAAGCTCCTTTTATGTCTTGGAAAAAAAGACCTGCAACGAGGAATTGCAGAGAATAGCGCGAATAGCTTCAAAAAATTATTATACTACTTTTTGCATTTCTAATCTTGAGATATTTAAATCGCAAACTTTATCAAAACAAATCCGCCGATCAAAAACACAGTAAAGGCGAGTGCTAGCAGATTAAAATACTTATCAATAAAAACTTTAATAGTAGGGCCAAATTTCCAAATTAACCATCCAATAATGAAGAAGCGAGCGCCACGACTGATTATTGACGCTATTATAAACATCATAAAATTAATATTAAATGCTCCAGCGCTTATAGTGAATACTTTGTAGGGAATAGGAGTGAAGCCTGCTGTGAAAATTACCCAGAAGTCGTATTGGACAAATAGATTCTTGATAGTTTCGTACAACGCAGTTGAAAATCCAGGAATATTGTCAAAAAATAAATTTGCAAATGCAGAAAATTCACCCGTTGGGGTTAGCCACGCAATATTACCAATTGCATAGCCTAGCAGAGCTCCAGAAACAGAACCCAATGTACAAATAAATGCGTACTTAAAAGCTTTGTGAGAAGCGCCTAAGGCAAGCGCAATCAATAATATATCTGGTGGTATGGGGAAAAATACCGACTCTGTAAATGCTAAAATAAATAGAACTACAGGTCCATATCTACTATCTGCCCAACTTAAAACCCAATTGTATAATTGTTGAAACCAATTCATTCTTCTAGAAAATTTGAAAAATAATTAATGCATAAATGATAAACCGTGCATACCTAAATAATGCCCACACAAGATAATGCTTGAAGTTGTACTTTATTAATCCGCAAGCGAGACTTACAATTGAGTGAGGAAGGGGCAACATAGCTCCGATGAAAACAAAAACTCCTCCCCATCTTCTTAAATTTGTGATATGACCAGCAATTTTATTTTCAATATGATATTTAACAGCCGGTATCAAAAACAAGCGATTTCCAATAAAATATGCAATGATACCACCTATATATGACATTGTTGCCAAAGCGAAAAGAAACGTCCACGGTGTTGCCGATTTTGAAGCCCAAGCAATGAATATTTCTGGCGGTACTAATCCCAATACCGTTTCTGACAAAAGAAAAAATGAAAGAATGACTTGTGGAGAATAGTTTTCAACAAGGCTGTTGAGCAAACTATCGAAATCTAAGAAGAAATACTCCAATGTCAGTAGGATTGAGCCGAAAATTAGAATAGCAATGCCGCCCTTAATAGCAGTAGATTTTAAAAAGGAATAAAATTGCGTAATTTTATAGTATCTATTAAGAACCACCAACTTTTTGGCTACAGTCTTATTTGGGATCGTTCTGCTACTTTGTTCCATACCATAATTAATTTAAAAAGTTTAGTCCTACTTCAAATGATACTCAAGCTATGCAAGTCAAAGCGTGTACCAGAGATAAAAATCAAAAAAACTCCTATTGTCCATAATGGCAACTTTGCTGTTTTTAATTGTTATAAACAACAAATTCTCTCTTTTCGTATGTTGTTTTCTGACATTAGTAAATGTTTGTGAGTCAAAACTTTTATGAGTGCAAAAGTACGACTTAAAGCTTGATTATGGTTTTCGAATTACTTGATATTTCAGATGTAATTTAAAACTATACTTGGTGCTGAATTGTTTAATTTGAGGCTGTTTTTGGGAAGATGGGCAAAGCAATAGTAGGCTTTAAATACTTTGATTGCACGAGCTTTATGTTGGCACTAATAGTAGATTAATTATCCCATTGAAAGTTCAATCTATTGCTAGAAATCAATCTTTGAAATAATAAAATAAATTTTTGCAGGAATACTTTGGTAACAAGGCATTAGCAGAATATAATATTAGTAATAGTAATGACACTTGAAAAGACGAAATTTTTATTTTTGAAGCAGTTTATGTGCACGAGAGAGATACTCGCGCTTGCAATCACATGAATTACAGTTAAAAAAATGAAAAACTACCGTCAGAAGATAACAAAGAAATTAAATTAATTTTTTAATTACAATCCACTTTCTATTAATGTCGATTTTTCATATTTTACAATTATTTGGATTCTGTGTAAAACCAAAAAATCCCTGCAAATTAATGCAGAGATTTTGTGAAGGTAGAAGGATTCGAACCTTCGACCGCCTGCTTAGAAGGCAGGTGCTCTATCCAGCTGAGCTATACCTCCATTAGTTTTAAAACCTATGGAAAAGTTTTTGTCGGGGTGGCAGGATTCGAACCTGCGACCTCCTGCTCCCAAAGCAGGCGCGATAACCGGGCTACGCTACACCCCGAATAATTTTCTAGAACCTTTAAAACTCACGTCGAATTTAAACTAGAAAACGGTGGCGGAGAGTGAGGGATTCGAACCCTCGGTACAGTTTCCCATACGCATGTTTAGCAAACATGTCCTTTCGGCCACTCAGGCAACTCTCCAACTTTTTCAGAAATTTCTCTCCTGCTAAGCGGTTGCAAATGTAGGACACTACTTTATATATTACAAGTATATCATAGCTTTTTTTTGATAAAAAATCGAAGTTTTTTCAAAGGTATTCAATATCAAAGCGATATGATTTTTATTTTTTTTAAGATGTTATAATTTTGCTCTTTTAAGACCTGCACATAAGGAAAATTGTTAACTTCGATTGTCTATTAATTTTTGAATATTTTATTATATGTGGATATTTTCTAGATTTCAGACGATCATTTTCTCGATTTTAATGACCTTATCTGTTTCAGCGCAGGAAAAAGGTTCGTCATCAAGAATAGAAACTGTCGTATTTGTTCATGATACGAGCTTTGTAAACGTAAAAGAATATAGTACTAATTTCATTTACGATCTTAAATATGCTACTGCAGACAACTTTTTGAAAGAAGTCGTTTATGATTGTGCGGAATGCTATTTGAGACTAAAGACTGTAAAAGCGCTGATCGTTGCTTCTGAACTTTTTGAGAAAGATGGTTACAAAATAAAACTCTTTGATTGTTACCGTTCGTTGGACGTGCAGAGGAAGATGTGGAAGATTGTCAATAATCCAAGTTATGTGGCAAATCCGAAAACTGGATCTGTGCATAATAGAGGTAAAGCAGTCGATTTGACAGTAGTAGATGCTGAGGGAGACGAACTTGATATGGGAACTGGTTTCGACTTCTTTGGGTCAAAAGCTGGACATAATTATAAACGGCTTTCCAAGAAAGTATCGAAAAACCGTTTGTATCTTAAAAATATAATGATCGAAAGTGGATTTGCTCCACTAGCCTCAGAGTGGTGGCACTACAACCTAAACGATGGCGTTCAAGATCCTGTGGCTAATTTTAATTGGGATTGTAATTAGAGCTTCAAGCAGGTAAGTAGTCTTTGAAAATACGTTTCTGGCTCGTAACTAAGATCATCAAATTCTGATTTTAGTTTAGATTTAAAGATAAAGTTTGTATTTGCTGAAGCATACTTCACTCTAATGAAATTGACAGGTGACACTTTCAGATCTTCAAATGAACCTTTTGTAAAGTAAAAATTTGCCGACATAATTCGGTTGCTATAACCATCTTCTGATCGTACGCTTGTGCCACAATCTCCAGCGTCTGCGTAGACTAATGTAATAACTTTTCCGTTTTGTAATTGCAGATATAGGCGTGAGCTGCTATTAAAGCATTCAGCAACCATAAAATTTTTGCTTTTGCGAATATGCTGAAAATTTAGTGTAGGTGTGCCATCGGTGATTGCCATCGATAGATACAAGTAGCTTTTATCGTCGCCAAAATTTCTCTCGTGCACCAAGTAAGGTTTTGTGGATTGATAAGTACCTAGAGAATCTGTTACGTTTGCCGAAATATCACAAGGATTTTGCGCGAAACCTGCAGTTGCAAGTATTAAAAAAGTGAAAAATAAAAAGTGTCTCATTATAAGGTTGGGATTTTGCTGCAAATTAAAATTATTTTATCATTATTCAAGTTTGTGGTAAAGAAACAATAGGAGTCTCCGCCATCTTTCACTTTTATTTTTTTACGTAACTCTTCCACACTCAATGGAAAGTTTCGAGTTGTAATATTCGCTTTCTTCAAAGCACTGATTTTCGATATTCCTGCTTTATTGTAATCTAAAATTTTTTCAATTTTAAAACTTTTGCCTGGAAATGTGATTTGATTTTCGGATGTGTACAGATGTGAATGCTGATGAAGTTTAGGTAAGTCGAGTTGATCACTTAGTTGATTAAATTCGCCTGATTTCATAATTGCCGAATTGGGTTGGTGCAAATATTGCTTTGGTAGAGAATAGTGCGAGCAAACTTCCCCATTTAATTGAAACAAAACTTTCTGAATTTCTGTCTTATTGAAGTTGATACAAACCACCTTTGGCTCTTCTCTAAAACCTTTTTCTATCAGAAATAATATTTCCTTCATCTCATTGTTGACTGCCACAAGATGAATTTCTTTGACGTAAATCAATTCTTGCATTGCTGCCGTAATATCCAAAATGGGTGCAGCTTTTATCAGAATTGTTTTCGAATATGATAAATATAAAGGAAGTAATTCGCCAACATTTGGAGAGCAATCAGAAAGCATAAAAACCTTGCCTTTGCTTTCGTTACGACGCGAAGGATCAACATAGATGCAATCCCAAGATTGATTAATCTCCTTCAGAATTTGAGTGCTTTCGCCAAATTTACACTGAATGTTTTTCGCGTTAAGCGCCTTGAAATTATGAGCTACAATTTCCGATAAATCTTCTTGCATTTCGCAGTGCACAAGATGTTGGAAGTTTTTTGAAAAATAATAATCGTCTACGCCAAAACCTCCTGAAAGATCGATTAGAGATTCACCCGAAACTAATGACGCTTTGTATTCTGCAGTAATTTCTGAGGAAGTTTGCTCGACCGAAATCTTTGATGGATAGATAATATTTTGAGTATTAAACCAAGTTGGAAGTTTGTTTTCTGCCTTAGTCTTTGCTGAAATTTGATTTAATATTTCCTTGAAATCAATTTCTTCAAATGGATTTTTAGAAAGCGCCATTTTGGCGATATCAGCCCCTAAATGTGCATTAATATAATCTTGAATATCAGGTTCTAAAAGTTTCAACTGGCGAATTATATGTTTTTGGTTAGTAAGCGCACCAAAGTATTTTCTGGAAAAAACTCTTTCCCAATAACTTTCAGCATTGTATAGACTGGAACCGCAATCACCATCCCCAAAATTCCTGATAAGAACCCAGCAATAAGGATTACGAGAAAAATTTCTAACGGATGTGACTTCACACTATTAGAAAAAATAAGCGGTTGAGATAGATTATTGTCAACCATCTGAACCAGAAAGAATCCTATTAAAACATATATTGTCGTGGGTAGAATCTCTGTTTGAAAATCTCCCCCCAAATTACTAATCATGGTTAATAATGCTGCGATCACCGTGCCTAATAGCGGTCCTACGTATGGAATGATATTCAGAATTGCACATAAGAAAGCAATTACTATCGCATTTTGAACGCCGAAAATAAGTAGTACAATAAGATAAAGAATAAAAATTACTCCTAGTTGCAGAAGTAGTCCGATGAAGTATCGTGACAGCAAATAATTTATTTTATCAAGTGAATTTAAAATTTGTCCTTCGTGAGAATCCGGAAGTAATTTTCTGGCTCCTTTTTCAAAAAGCATTCTGTCTTTCAAGAAAAAGAAGGTAATGAAGAATATGGACGCTAATGCCATACCTAAGTTTCCAAGTATTCCTAGAAGACTATTGAAAAAGATAGGAATAAACGCAAAACTAATGCTTGAACTCATCTCAGATTCTCTAATTAACTTTTGAGAATCTATATTATGACTTTCTAAAAATGCCAACCACTGGTTGTAAAGAGTCATTAGATTTTGTTCTATTTCTGTTGCATTTAAAACTGACAAGCTACGACCCTGAGCAATCACGAGTGGTACAAACATCATAATAAAGCCCACAATTATTAGAATAAAAAGTAGAAGTACAGATGCAGCTGCAAGTGTGTTGGGGAATTTTAATCTAGTTTTTAAAAAGCGTAAGATTGGGCTACCCAATAGAGTGAGTATTAAAGCAATGAGTAGATAAATTAATACTGCTTTGATCATATACAAAAGATACAGAATCACAGCAATTGCAAAAAGAATTCCAACTGCTTTAACCAGTCCATAGGCGAGGGTATTTGATCTCATACTCTTTAGTTATTAAAAATGTAATAAATAATGTTGGCACCCATTTTAAGTGCTTTTTCTCTTAGTTCGGCAGGATCATTGTTTACTTCTGCGTCCTCCCAACCATCGCCCAAGTCGGTTTCGTATGTATACAACAGTACTAATCTCTCGTTTACGAAAATAGCGAAAGCTTGTGGTGGTTTGCCGTCATGCTCATGTATTTTAGGCAATCCTCTGGGAAATGAGTATGGCTTCTGAAAAATTGCATGAGTCGCTGGAATTTCAACTAATGCATTTTCGGGAAAAATTTTCTTTATCTCTCTTCGAATGTATTTATCTAAACCATAATTATCATCAACGTGCAGAAATCCTCCTCCAAGCAAATAACTTCTCAGATTTTGAACTTCAGAGTCGGTAAAAACTACATTACCGTGGCCCGTAAGATGAACATAGGGATACAAAAATAGTTCAGATCCCGAAGGAGTAACCGTGACGGGTTTGCTCTTGAAAGTTGTATTAATGTTTTGATTGCAATACTTGATTAAGTTAGGAAGCGAAGTGGGATTTGCATACCAATCGCCACCGCCGCCGTACTTGAGCAGAGCTATTTCTTGGGCATTTGTTGCCATAAAAGAAAATATAAAAATCAGGCCTAGAAGTTTTCTCATATTGTATTATTCATTGCAAAACGCAACGTAAGTGCATGCTACAATAGCGGCAGTTTCTGTTCGTAAACGTGTTTCTCCCAAAGATACCGGAACAAATCCGCAATCTACAGCAAGTTTTATTTCATTTGACGAGAAATCTCCTTCTGGACCAATTAAAATTATTGCTGCAGAAGCAGGCTTTATCCTATCCTTGAGTGAATTTTTGACACCATCTTCGCAATGCGCCACAAAAAGTTGTCCTTCGTGCTTTTGCTTCAGGAATTCTTTTAGCAGAATTGGTTCATTAATAATCGGAGTATAATACTGCAAAGATTGCTTGCTGGCAGACATCACTATTTTTTGAAATCTATCTAATTTGACATTTTTTCTTTCTGAATGATCGCAGAAGATTGGTGTGATTTCGTCAACGCCAATTTCAGTTGCTTTTTCAAGAAACCATTCATACCGATCATTCAATTTTGTGGGCGCGACGGCAAGGTGTAGATGGTATTTTCGGCGTTCAAAATGTTCAACCTTTACAACTCTTACTTGGCATTTATTTTCTGAAGCTAAAATAACTTTAGTAGTAAATAAATCTCCTATTCCATTGGTAACAAATAATTTGTCACCGTCTGACTTACGTAAAACTTTAACTATATGTTTACT
>JBBSRP010000050.1:0-15187 GCA_038242935.1 Flavobacteriales bacterium | reverse complement strand
AATTGTACTATTAGTTTTTCATTCGATCACTTTTTTTTTGGGCGGCTTGTGGCTGTTTCATTCTTCACAGCCACAACCGGGCCATCCACTGTATCTTCGCTGCAACAACGACTGTCCTTTCAAGAAAATTTCGTGATTGCCGTCAACTTAGAAATTTGAGTTTAGCAGCAAAGGATGCCGTTTCTGTCCCTGCCGCGAGAAACGTCGTTGAAAGAAATTAAAATCGTCCCTATTAGAATTATCCTTTTCAAAACATACATAGTATCGCAGTCAACTTTTATTGATAAAAATCCTATTTTACAAATGGCTAGTTAAATACAATACGCAACAATGAAGGGATGGCACTGCAGAAATCAATAAAAAAAAATCTTGACAAACTTAAACCCACAGTTTCAGTGACAAAAAGTAAAATTTTATTGCAGACAATTCCGCTACTACTTATGGGATTCTAGGTTTATTACTTTTATCCATAAGAGAAGCTTCCAGCGGATATAAACATTGACAAACTAGTTGTTTGTAAATCAAAAAGACAATTATTTACTTTTCAAATGGTCAACTTATTAAGACCTATAAAATTGCAGTCGGCAGACAGCCAATTGGTCATAAAGAATTTGAAGGCGAGAAAAAAACATCCGAAGGACTTTATATCATAGACGACAAAAATCCAAATAGCGGCTACCATAAAAATCTGGGTGTTTCTTAACCTAATAAAGAAGTTAACGAAAATACAAAATGATTTGGCCAACCTGCAAGTGGCGATATTAAAATACACGGACTTCGAAACACAATCGGATATATAAGTAAACTTCATCGATGGTCAGATTGGACTCTTATTGAAGCCTCGTTATAATCTTTCTCGATTTTTTAAACTTTCCATTTCATAGATGTAAATTTAATGTAAATAGTAAAAGCTTTTCATTTTACAAATTTAGTTTGTTTGCCTCTAGTGATCGGAGAATACTTTTCTTCGCAATAAATCTGTAGCTCATTCAAGTACTTAGAACACCTCAAATTATCTCGACTTTTATGGCTTCAGAAGAACGAAAATCGCCTTCTTGCCGGTAGTCTGGTTAACGATCATCTGCTTGACTTTACGGTTTTATGTATTGAGTTGAAGTCTTTCGGCGAAAGCCAAAAAACGCCACTTTATAAAAATAATAATCTACAACTAATAAAACGCGACTATAACCTCAACTTTTTACGAGCGTTTTATTCTTTAAAAATTTCATTAATCCTCTGTAGTACAGCTTGGAACGACGAAAGGTTATTGTTCAATTTCTGCTTGAGGAGTTTGTTTTTTAGCTGATTCTCGGTCTGAAGTACTTCGCATACAAATTCAAAATGTCCAATTATATTATCTGCTTTTCGGCGTGATCCTCTTAGTTTCCATGCTTTTTGATAAGAAGTAGCCATATAGTTTATCAATTTCTCAGTTTTGACTGGATCCGTTTCAAAATTAAACAACTCATATCCTTCAAAACCCGCTTCGGTTACTAGATTCCAAAAATTTGGCTCTTTTGATGTAGCACCTTTTAGTTCGATTTTTGCATCCTTGATGAGTGCTTCTACAACTTCTGCTTGGAGTATATCTTTGGATTTAGCAACGCCGTAAAAAGTTAATATTTCCTCCATTGACAACCAATTTATCAACGCAAAATAATCGTGACTTCCTACCATCTTATCTTGCTGATACGATTTTTTATAGCAATCCCTCGCATTTTTTAGAGCAGTAATTTTATCTGGAAGAGAGTTCACAATTAAAGCTTTTCTTTTGTAATTGCCGCCTTTTAATGCCCAGATATATTTGCTGTCGTGAATGCTTGACAGTGCGTCTGCAATGCGCTCAGCTTCCTTAATGGCTGCATTAATTTCTTTTTGAGATCCGTTTCTCTGTTTTTTAGTAGTGGCAGTTATCATCAGGAGGTTTGATAAGTTTCTTAGTCCATTTCTTGAAAAATCATCTTTCTCAGATTTCTCATAAAGTTGTAAATACTCAATAGCTATGTCGTATTTTCCAAGTTCATAAAATGTGTTTCCTAGGGCTTGAGATATTTCAGCAATTTTAAGCCATTCGGCAGGAAGGTGATTAATAATGTCTGTTAGTTGACTTGCCAGATACTCTATTTCGCGACTTGACTTAATATCTGAGCTACTTTGGATATTTAAAATATCAACGAGTGCTTCTTTGTAATACACATATTCTTTAAATATTTTTTTCTTTTTATTATTTGTTGCTCGCAATTCGTACCAAGGACTTCCATAACATTGATATGCGCCCCAAGTGTTAGTATCACTAAACTTGGTAAAAGTGTCATCTCTAGCTGTTTTTGTTGCTTCTCCAAAATTAACACCAGCTAACATGAGTGTATAAAGTTGATCAGCGAAATTCTCGGCAGCTTTATCATCTACAGCCCATCCTGCTACAACTATGGCTTTAACACCTTTTTCTATAAATGCAACACCAATATTAGAGGCCAATTTATTTAGATTTTCATTGTAGATGGTTGCTTCTCCAATTGCTCCCGAAAAACAACAGTTGATGAAAACAAACTCAGGCATTTTGTCCAACAATCCTATTTCTAGAGAAGAAAGAACTATTCCGTTGCTCAGCACAACTCCGGAATTTTCCGGATGCTTTTCGTTAATAATTCCATGTCCAGCGATATGCATCACTCGGTAATCATTGTTAAAGAGTTTAATCATCACTTCTTCGCCTTCTTGCTCATAAGAGGTTACGACATCAAATCCCTTATCTTTCAATTTATTTTCGGCAAGTTTTGCCTCAGCAAGGGCTCCAGGCAATTTAGCAAAACCAGCAGGAACTTTAGGATTGCCCACTACAAAAGCGCAATCTCCCAATGTATATTTAACATTTACTGAATTATAAACAGCTAATTGTCTTATCATTCCACTTTCGGCAGAAACAGGTTTCTTGTTTGCTAAAGACGGATTATAAATCAATTCCCAAGGATAAGACGCTGTAGATTCATCTAACATCAGAATCATATCTCTCTTATCGGTGGCAAAATCTCTAAATTCAGGTGGTATAATCAAGAAAAATAACGTTTTAGAAATGCTACTACCATCTCTAGAATTTGTAACAATTGATGCTAATAATCTTTCAATAAGATTACGTTGAGTTGGAAGAATTCGGACTTCAGATCTTGCCTTGTCTGTAATGGAGACAAACTTCAAAGGGTTTATTTCTTTGTTATCAATTACTTCTTCGGTAATCTGAAGTCTAAACCACCATTTTTCGGTATCTAAATCGGCTATCTTTAATCTTTTTCCAGACACCTCATTAATTATAGGATAGGATAGTGAAAAATCATTGTAATGCTCTGTTTTTATGAGTTTATTTAAAAGTTGAGCAGCAGAAATAGCACGATCTTCATACATCTCCACAAACTCAATTTCAAAAATTTGTTTAACACAAGTATTTTTTAATAGTTGTATTTGTTTATTGGCCAACTTAACACCTTGCAGCAATGACTTAATAGAATCATCTAAAGTAAGACCGGCATATCCACTTCCAATGAACAAAGTGGAAACTCCTACGGTTTGTAGCTCATCAGTCACACAAGAATTTTTATGCCGCTCTATTTGTTTCATTACAAGCATAATTAAACTATCTGCAAATGATTTTTCTAAACTTCCTATGGACAGCGATCCCGCTTGACCGAGGCCTACAACAATTGCACCTTTAAAATATCCATCGTCATTATTTAAAATTACCAGCGAGGTTTGAGAGTTTCCAGGATAAGTTCCCGCATTGTAATAATCGGACAACATTCCATCCATATACTTGTCAACTGCACCTTCTGCACTAACCAAGCCGTCGTCTTTGAGATGTCCAATCGCCACTGGAAATCTAGCAAAGCCCAAATCTCCATGGGTCAATGTTATGTTGACAGGAGGTAATTTTTTCTCATTTTCAGTTTCTGTGATTATATCAAATAATTTTTCTTCCAGCTCTAGTGTATTAGAAACTAAAGTTGGTTCTGTTTCTACAATTTCAAAAAACTCTTCGACACCTCGTGAAACTGGCGCAAATTGGCTCAATTTATCTGTCTTGCCCGAAATTAAAATGTCGGTAATTGCGTCAAAATATTGTGGTGCGTTGCACATTTCACCATGAGAGGCGTCCATATACCAAGTTTTTGTTTTCAATTCTTTTGTTATTCCTGATTCCCAAGTAACGCGTCCGTCTCCGTTAGTTGTGCCGATAAGAGTAAATTTCTTTTCACTTGAAGATGCGTTTTCAATAAGTTTTACTGGCGTAGAATCACTTTTTCCCGCTATATAGAATACATTTTGCCCTTGAATAGGATCGTCTTTAAACTTTTTGCGTGTTTCTTGTGCTTTTTTTAATTTTGCTAATGCGGGTCTAGAGAATTTGGAATCGTACCTAAGTAATTTTTCGTAAAAATCGTCGCCAAAATAATCTATTGTATTTCCAGCGGCATCTAAATCTGAATTTTCTGGCAATAAGTCAAGAATTCCTGGAAAATCCATTACAATTTGAAGTAATTCTTTTTGTGAATTAGTCATATCCAAATTATGCAGTATTCTAAAAAATTTCTCCTTTCGCAACATAATCTGCGGGATAATATGCGAACCTCTCAAAGGTGAACCGAGCAATATAACTCTGGAGTTCTCTCTATTTATTAAATTATCCCAAATTCCAGTTCCAGTTGTGTTTTTATAATTGTTGTACATCGCATGGACGACTAATCCGCCGAGAGAATGTGCAACAATATGGACAGGTTTTGTGGTTGTTGCTAGTAAATTTTTTACTTCAAGTGCGAGTTCGCCAGCTGCACTTTCTACAGATTTTCTCCAGTCATAAGGAAATGGAACGACAGTATATGATTGTGACATAGCACTCACAAACTTCTTGTAAGCACTTCCCATTAGATCATAAGCCTGCACATTAGGATTGTCAATTTCCAGATCGCTCATTGCACCACGTGCTATTGCAGGTAAATTTGCCCAAGCACGTTTGCCATTTGCCTTTAATTTTGAGCCCATAATTCCTGGAACGAGAATAATTGTTGGAAGATTTTGTGTTGCGGCGCGATTTACAAAAAAATCTCTAACACCATCTGTATCTTGGTTCTCATCAATTTTTGAAAATCCTAGCAATTCATTTGCTTTGCCTTGGAGACCAATTAGAATTGCTTTTTGCGTCTGAGGATTCGAAAAATATTTGAAGTGACTCACCAATTCGCTCTGATGAAAAAATACGAAAGTGGAACTTCTTCTAATCCCTTGGTGCATCGCTCTAGAATGCACAACAAAATCATTGTTTTCAAGGAAGTATAAATCTATCAAACGTGTTTGTATCACTTTCATCAAACCACCTTTTGCGACGGTGTCTCCCTCAATAACAATCAATTCTGAATTAATAATTTTGTTTCTATTGTTTAGTACTTTGATCAAGGGTGATGACGGATCCATAGCTTCTAATCCTGGCACGATATCGTGATCTGATTTTAATTTTACAAATGCGATAAGGAATTCTTTGAGATAAAAATAAATTGGATTGCCCACAAGAAAGGGAACTAAACCAATAAGATTTAGCATAATATTCAAGTAAATATTGACTCTCTTTGAAGCTAGAAGAGTTCCCGCTGCTGGACATGCGACTCGTACAAAACGATCAACGGAAATATTTTTTTCAATAAATAGTCGATTTAAAGTCAACATATTTTCAATGTCCTCATTTCTATTAAGATCTGCAAAAATCTTAATTTCTTGATCTGTAAAACCTGTTTTTGCAAGTGTATTGCCTTGTGCCAAAATTTCTCCAACGAGACCACCTCTCGAACAGGAAAGTAGATGCACCACAGCATTCTCTGGCAGCACTTTTAAGACCATTATCGCGTTTTCAAATGGACTTTTGGTTAAGGTTCTATGCTGAACTCCATAGACATTGTCTCCGTAATTTGCTTTAATTTCTTTCCATATAGTTCGATCGCCTTCTGTGTTAAAACCTCCAAAGGTGCCGAAAACATTAGATCCAGTACCGTGTAATAGTAGAAGTATAGGAGCAGTTGTTTTTGGAATTGGTGATACCCAAGAGTTGGCGTCAATTTCCTCGATGGGACTAGAACATTTGTATAAACCCTCTTTGGGCACCATGTTAGTATCGAATCGCAAGGCTAACTGACTTAGTGATAATTTCGCCACTTCAGTATTTAGTCCAAAAATTTTAATTCTTTTAAATAGTTTACCAAAACCAAAACCTCTCTCTGCGGATTCAAACTCAATTAGATCGTTCAGTATAATCACTTCGTTTATGTCTTCAAGACCGCGCATCTTTCGAACGGGTTCTTTCTTGTCGAGTAAGATTTCTAACGTAGTAATTTCGATATAATCGTTTTCGCCGAGGAGTTCAATAGGGTCATTTTTGGCCACTCCGTCCAATTCTATCATCCCGTCACCTGATCTGAAAGAATGGAGTTCTACGTCGTGAACAAGTGCTATATCATCACTTATTTTTTCTGTGCTTATGGAGTTAAGCGAACCGTATACTATTACTTTCATAGCAGGGAAGGTGTTGATTCATTGTATCTAATTTAAGAAAAAAATTTCTTATTATTCAAAATATTATAGAAAAATTTGTATGTATTGCGCTACTATTAAATATGATACAGATAATCGTAGTTTTTGTTAAAATTTACTTACTAGCATAAAGATTGATAAAGTAGCTATGATTCGCTGGAACGGCTTCACATAAATGCTGGCAGAATAGCTTCGGAAGTGAGAAAATCGCTTCTTGCTGGTAATCCAGTAAACAAGAATTTGCCTTGCTGTTACGATATTATATAGCAGGTTGAAGTCTTTCGGCGAAAGCCAAAAAACCGTAGTTTCAATATCAATTTCCGCAAAGCAACACATCAGCATTATTAAAGCAAGTTTGTAGATAATCCACGTCGGTTTAACTTACAAATAACATTTGCAATTAGTTTAAATTGAAGGTTTTAGCTATATTACGTTTTAGATAATAATGCTATCAATCTTTGCTGAAATTTGTTAAAAAGTAATCTGCACCAAGATGTAAACAAGCTTTATTTATTTAATTAAAAATGACCAAACATTATAAAGGGAAGACATCCGAAAATTCAGAAGAGTAGGAGTTTAATTAATTTTTATAAAATGACATTATTAGAGCAACTGCAGAAACTTGCAACAGAGAAAAATTCTCCATGTATTACCATTTCGTTGAATACGCACCGAACGCATCCGGACAATAAACAAGATGAAATTGTGCTGAAAAACCTACTAGAAGAAGCAAAAGAAAGAGTATTAAAAGAATTTGACAAGAGAGAAGTTGCAAGACTACTTGAAAATATTGAGAGTGTGCAATCTGAAATTGATCAAAATCATAATCTAGAAAGCCTACACCTTTTCCTATCAAACGACACAAAAGAAATTGTAAGATCTGGATGGCCAACCAATAATCAAGGTGTGCAAATGTCAGAAACTTTTGCGGTACGCTCGCTGATTAAGACTTATGTAAGAAGTGAAAATTATTTAGTTATGGTGCTTTCGCAAAGTGGTGTTCATCTGTATCAAGCTGCAAATGATTCGATAGTGAAAGAGATCGCAAATGATGATTTTCCATTTGGTGAAAACCGACATTTTAATAAGAATGCTGTAAAATTAAGTGATGCTGAATATCAGGATAATCTATTGAAGGAATATTTGAATTCTGTGGATAAAGCATTGGTAAAAGTGCATAATGAAACAAACTTAAAGTGCGTTGTGATTTCTGAAAGTGATAATTGGAGCAAGCTTCAAGAAGTTTCGGATATGCCAAATATGTATATAGGACACGATGCGATTGACAATAATAATACGAAGACTCATCAGATTGTAAAACAATCTTGGGCGATTGTAGAAGAACAACAAAAAAGCAAGAGGGCAAATGCCATCAGCTCCATGCGAGAAGCGGTAGCAAATGGAAAAGTGCTTACAGATTTGCAAGAAATATATCAAGCTGCAATTGACGGTCGTGGAGATATCCTACTAGTAAATCAAGATTTTAGACAAGCAGTTGTAATGAAGGACGAAAGAACATTTACATTGGTGAATGATGCGACGACCGAAAATGCAATTGACGATATAACCAGTAATATTGCGTGGGAAGTATTATCTAAAAAAGGAACAGTACATTTTACAGCTGAAGAAGAATTGAATGATTTAGGTAAAATTGTTCTGAGAACGAGATACTAAACGGTAATAATCAATATCATAGGATAGACTTTCGAGTATAGCGTTTTTATAAACCTCATAAACAGTAAAATATTTATGAGGTTTTTTTATTTTGAGTGGTTTCACTTCAACTCAACATAGCAAATTTGCACTCGTAATAATTTGATTTTTATCCAAGAAGATGAATAGTAAGTTTAGAGCATCAATCAGAATAAGTCTAAATTATTCAAAATCAGAAAAGTTTATTTTTCAGATTTCAAGCCGATTTTTGAATATCTTCGCATCCAGTAATTGAGGAATTCTGCAATACTACAGACATCAAAAAAACATTAAAATGAAAAAAATCTTATTTTTATTCTTAATTGTGCTACTTAGCAGTTGTGCAGCAAGCGTCTCGTCCAAATTATCAAATAAAAGTTACCAAAAACTAGATGATAACACACCGATAATAGTGTTAGAAAAAGACGACACGATACCTACTGATTCACAATTTATTGGAGATGTCAAAGTCGGAGATTCGGGCTTTACTACAGACTGTGGATATAATAAAGCAGTAACAGAAATTAGTAACTCTGCAAAAATGGCAGGAGCAAATATTGTTCAGATTATTGAGGTTAAAAAACCGAGCGTCCTTGGAAGTAGTTGTTATAGAATCAAAGCTAAAATATATCGAAATCTTAATCCAGAATCTTTGGCAACTATTGCCAAAAGTAGAGATTTTAAAAATAAATCAAGACTTCCAGATGATAGTGATTATGCTGTTATACACTTTTATCGACCAAGCATAGCAGTAGGAACTTTGATAGGTTATAAAATAAAAGATGCTAATGATTCCATCATAGGAAGGGTAAGAAATGGTGAAAAATTTACATATAAAACCAAGGAGTTTGGAATGCAAAGTTTTTATGGAGCTACAGAAAGTAAAGAAGAAATAAAAATGAATATTGAAAAAGGCAAAGAATATTTTGTCAGATGTAGCATTACTATGGGTGTTCTGGTTGGAAGACCTGAAATTAGTCAAATTGAGAATTATATTGGAATGAGAGAATACGAAGAGATGAAATAAATTATTTTCATCAAATAACAACAATTATTATTTAAAGCTAAAAAATGTTTCGGCTTTCGCCGAAAGACTTCAACATAATAGAGGACTTTTGCAAAGCGAGGCAGGTGGTATTTAACAGACGTCTGGCGAGAAGGAGATTTGTCTTCGGTTAAGCATTATTGCTCGAATCAGTGCGAATGTTTTCTTGCAGAGAATGAGTACGAAATGCGATGGATTTGGGCAACGGCACCAGCGAGACGCAGCGCTAGTGGGCGATATTCTATTCTGAATCTGGTTCAAAGTAAATGATACTCAGAAAGCTTCATATTTAGTAATAGGATGGATAACTGTCAATGAAAGTCTTTATCACTCAGGTCTAACTAATGTCTTTATATATTTCTAAATCTCAAATTGATCTTAAGCTGTGGATGCGAAAAATGATCCAATCGAGACATCTGCATCTGTCGTTGTCGATATATGCGTCTTCATTATGTTAATAAAAAAAAATATTCGTCATAGAAGTAAATTGTAATCAAAAGTTGAAACTTTTAACTCCCCTTGCCGTGATAGGAGCGGAAATCCCGCAGGCAGTGGGACTACTTTTTTCTAGTAGATTGCTTCGCATTTCGCGATGACAGCGACCAATGGAATTTCCTTTTGTGTCTAGGGAAAAAAGACCTGAAACGAGGATTTGAAGTGCATAGCGCGATTAGCTTCTAAAAATTAAAATTCTGACTGAACTACTATATTTTTTGGTGTTCTGTAAATCGTGAATTGCAGTAGTATTGCGATGATGATTGTGAGCATTGCACCAATGAAATTTAGCCATAAAAAGCTGACCACATCAAGATAATAGATGTAAAAAATTGCAAGTTGACTTACAACTGTACTCCAGAAAATAGCTTGTGCTTTTATGAATTTTATGTAGAAACCGACAAGAAATATCCCCAAAACAGTTCCATAAAAAACCGATCCTACGATATTTACAAGCTGAATAAGATTCTCAAATAATGTTCCGACGCAGGCAAAAAGAATAGCGATGATTCCCCACAAAAGCGTGAAAACTTTGGTCGCATTTACATAGTGTTTGTCGGATCTTTCGCCTTTTAAATTCCGTTTATAAATATCAATTGCGGTCGTGGAAGCAAGCGCAGTAAGACCTGAAGCTGAAGATGACATTGCCGCCGAGAGAATCACTGCAAGCAATAAACCAATCAATCCTTGTGGCAAATAATGCAAAATGAAATGTATAAAAACATAATCTTTGTCGTTTGTTTCTGTCTTACTATCGGCCTTTGCGATGATGACTTTTGCCTCTTCACGCAGTTCTTTTTCTTTGCCAGAAAGCCCCTGAAGTTGTTGTCTTAAAATCGGGTTATCATAATTCTGATTCAGATGATCGATGTATAGCAAATTGAGTTCCTTTTTCTCTTCGGACAGCGTTGCTAATTTGGCTTCGAGAACATAATATTCGTTTTTGTATTTTGTCTTCTCGACCGCGATTTTATTGTTTGGATTAAAATTTAATGGCACATCGTTGAACTGAAAAAAGACAAAAACCATAACTCCCGTAAGTAGAATAAAAAACTGCATCGGCACCTTTAGAAGTCCATTCATAATAAGTCCCATCTGACTTTCTTTGACGGATTTGCCTGAAAGATAACGTCCTACTTGCGATTGATCTGTCCCGAAATAGGCGAGGGCAAGAAAAAATCCACCTGTGATTCCGCTCCAAAAAGTATATCTTTTTTCGGGATCAAAAGAAAAGTCTACAATGTCCATTTTGTCATTTGCACCGGCAATATGGAGCGCATTGCTGAAAGTCATATCATTCGGCAGATAATGCAAAATGAGAAAGAAAGTGATGAACATTCCCGACATTATCACGAACATCTGCTGTTTTTGGGTAACGTTTACCGCTTTTGTTCCGCCAGAAACGGTGTAGATAATTACCAAAATACCTATCATAATATTCATTAAGGTAAGATTCCAACCTAAAATTGTGGATAGAATTATCGACGGAGCATAAATTGTAAGTCCTGTTCCTAAACCGCGTTGCACAAGAAAAAGCAGTGCTGCGAGAGACCGTGTTTTTAAGTCAAAACGCTGCTCTAAATATTCGTAAGCCGTATAAACTTTAAGTCTGTGATAGATAGGAATAAACGTGATGCAGATGACTACCATTGCAATTGGCAGGCCGAAATAAAACTGTACAAATCCCATTCCGTCGTGATATGCTTGACCGGGAGTGGAAAGAAATGTGATCGCACTTGCCTGAGTTGCCATAACCGAAAGACCGACGACATGCCAGGGAGTTTCATTATTACCAAGGATAAAATCCTTAACATTCTTGCTTCCGCGCGTCTTGTAAACTCCAAAAGAAACTATAGACAGCAAGGTTACAACGAGTATTATCCAATCAATTTGATGCATTGTTTATGAAAATATTTGCATTAGAAAATAAAACGTCACGATGTACAGAAAATTTGCAATAAGTACCCAAGAGTAGCTTTTTTTCCAGACTATTTTATTAAGATTTTTCATTTTAATAAGGAATTGAAATCATATTTGCCATCAGCTTAAAGGCACCACTAACTCCGGCAGGTAGTTCTCTGAAAAAGCTGATACCGGTGTAAATATACTGCCCTTTGCCATATTTAGCGACCAAAATTGCACCATTCTTGGGATCTTCGCCCTCGTCGTGCGCCGAAATAATAGGAGTGAAGGCTTTGTCCCACTTATTAGGATAATAAAGCCCTTGCTCTTGTGTCCAACCTTCAAAATCTTTGTGAGTGATCTTGTTGGGGAAGTTTAGTATAGAATGCTGAGGCGCCAAAAACTCTACCTTTGCACTTTCATCCGTTACACGATCTTTAGAAATTGTAAGCGGAAAAGGAGCAATTTTATCTGTGACTAATTTACCGAGAGTATTATATTGAACGATCATAGTTTTGCCCGAATGAACGAAGTCAAGAAGGAGATCTTGTTTTAATGCAAGTTCAGTAATCGTATTGTAGGCGCGGATTCCTGTGATGATAACATCAAATTTAGCAAGACTTTCTTTGGAAATATCAGCAGGGTTCAAAATTTGAACGTCGTAACCCATTTGCGATAAACTAGTAGCAACTTCATCGCCGGCACCCATTATATATCCAACTTTCTGCTTTCCAGTTTTGATGTCAAGTTTGATGAATTTAGCTTGAGCTTTTTGCAAAACTTGCTGCTTTGCAATATGTGGGTATCTGATATATGTCTGTTCGACATCATATCTTTTGCCATCCATAACGGCGACCGTTTGTGCTGTTACTTCTTCCTGATCTTTGGGAGGAGTTACCGTAAATGTAAACGTTTCTTCAGCTCCTTTTAAAGCGATTGAAAATGGAATTTCTGTAGGTGATACCTCCCAGGATTTTGGCAGCTCTAGCATTAGTTTGCCATTGGCAGCATCTTTTCCGGCTTTTACTTTTACTGTAACGGGCATTTTCTTCTTGGTAAAAATTTGAACTTTTTCTGTTATCGAAGTTGTAACTGGCGGAACCAAATCGAAGTTTTCAAAAATCTCTCCTGTTACGGGATCATTATACTTATAAGCTACTTCTTGCATTTTTGTTATTTCTATTCCTTCAACCAGAAAAGAATACTTAAGTCTAACAGCTCTTTGAGATTGAGGTTTACCACGTTCCATCTGGTTAGGTACAGAATACATTCCATCTGTTGCTTGACTATTTAAATAATAAGGAGCCGAGTAGGGAGCTTTGTTAAGCTTTATAGTAGTTTTGATTATTTCTGATTTATTATCGACTAGTTTTCTGTTGTAGGTTTTCTTTTCATTAGATGGAAAGGCAGTCACTGAATTTAATGTTACAGGAACGGAGCTTCTATTTGTAAATTCCATCGAAACTTGAACGCTATCATCCGGTGTACTATTAGCTTGATGGGTTACAGCTTCGGTATAAAGTCCTAAACATGAAAGAATAATATTTGAAATTTCATCAGACTTTACAGATTTCCAATGAGGATCGGCAAGTTTCTGAATCAATTTATACCCTTTAAGTAATTCTGAAACTGATGCGGATGGGTTTTTGAAATCAAAATTTCTCTGAACATCTTCTAGAATCTTTCCAATTTCTTGTCCTCCTTGAACTTGGTTCCAAGAAGTGTCAATTCCTTCAAAAATATTTGTAGAAGTAATTGGTTTTCCTTTTACAAATTCGAGATATTCGGTGTCATTACCACGGCTACCTGTAGATCCAAAACCTTGAGACTGATGTCTGCTGCGGCTAAGTGCAGCAATTTCTTGATTGCTTTTGCCCCAAGCATTGTAGTATACTCCTGTTGGGATACTAGTGAAATTTGATTTATCTATTTTATCAAAAGCTTCTGGACTACCATAAAAAAAATATGAAACATTAAAGAAAGCACGCGTCGGTTTCCATGGTTTTACGAACGAAAGTTGCGATGAAAATTTAGTTGGATCGCCAGCTAAATCAAAACTTTCGAGACTTAACATTGCTGATGCAGTATGGTGTCCGTGGGTGGTACCAGGAGTGCGAGCGTCAAATCTATTAATGATCACGTCTGGACGAAAATTCCGCATTACCCAAACAATGTCGCTAAGAACAGCATCCTTATCCCAAATCTTTAAAGTTTCGTCTGGTGTTTTAGAATATCCAAAATCATTGGCACGTGAAAAATACTGGATTCCGCCATCTATTTTTCTAGCTTCTAATAATTCTTGTGTACGGATTACTCCAAGTTGCTCTCTTAATTCGGTTCCAATTAAGTTCTGACCTCCATCACCTCTTGTAAGAGATAAATAAGCAGTACGTGCGTGAACACTATTTGAGTAATAGGATATAAGTCTTGTATTCTCATCGTCGGGATGAGCAGCTAAGTATAGAACAGAACCCAAAAAGTTTAATTTTTGAATATCGTTGTATATTGCTGCAGCATCTTTTTTTACTGGAGTTTGTGATTGAGAAAATAGCGGTAATAATAGAAAATAAAGAAGCAGAAAAAGAGATGATTTGCGCATTAAATCGAGGTATTTTGATAAATTCCAAATATACTAAAAACCTCTTGTTTCTGCCACTGTTTTAAGCCAATAATGATTGTTAAATTGGTCTTAACTGTTCTCTTTTTTTAACCTTCCTTTGGAATTATACGGATATAATAATTTATGAATAGGCAATAGTTCCGTAATATTCTCTCCCACGTAATCTGTTATTTTTATCCTGTGTTTATTGTATAGCGAGTAACCACCGTAGTTTTCAGGAATACTTTCTGCAGATATCCACGATTTATTGACGCGAAAAAGAAATAAATTTTCTTTACTGTCAAAGTAAGCTTGCAGATTAGGATAGTAGTAATATCTAAATGATAGATCTGAATAAGATTCAGAAGTGTTTGCAGAAGCTGATTCTGCAAAAGAACCTTGTGAATATGAAGCTGAGTAGGACAGCAGACATATTAATAGAAGAGTTGCAATATTTGTTTTCATAACGATTGAGAAATGAGGATTTATATATAGAATACATTACAAGAACAAAACTACAAGAAATAATCACCAAACATCGTTAAGATGCTATATAAAATCGACGAACGACACGTATGTTGATATTTTGAAAATTTTATCTTACATTACGTTATTAAAAATAATAATGCTGTAAAGCCGTAAAAATTAACTTCAACGTATATTGATAGGAGAATTTGAAACGTATATTAATGCTAAGCGCGGGAGAATGTTAGTTATTTATACACTTTTGATTATAAAAAAAAACTGAAGCCGTCTCAATACCCGAGACGGCTTTTCTATGCAAATTTATTTGCTTATTTTCTGATTATTTTGTAATTTTAAGTACTGATAATCAATGATATGACTACAAATTTCCAATCGTATAACCAGCAATTAAATTGGTTATT
>JBBSRP010000049.1:0-15233 GCA_038242935.1 Flavobacteriales bacterium | reverse complement strand
TCCTTAAAAATTTCGAATAATTTATCAAAAGGGGATTGAAATGGTGCCTCGTACTGCTTAAAGAAAAATCCTTTTTTATAACTTTTTTCCATAGAATATAAAATTACTTAATAATCTGCTCCATTGCTACCAAGCAATTATTAATCTTTAGTTAAAAGGATTCTAGCACAGTTATAACTTCAGTCACAATGTTTTTTGTTTTTTCCTTATCGGAAAGAATATAGCTCGCAACATAATTTCGACATTGAATTTAGGAAATAATTTTCCGTAGAATGCATAAAAAGAAGCGATTTCACTTCTTCCGAAGCAATCCGTATTCTATGTTTTCCTTAGCGGAAAGATCAAAACTCTCAACACGACCCCATACTATACCTTCAGCTAATATTCTTCCGTAAAGCGGATAGAGGTAAGCGATTTTTCCTTTTCCGAAGCTGATCATATTCAACCCAACTATAATATCAAGATAATTCAAACCACGGAATTGTATCAATATTTTTGAACTTAATTCCTAATCGAGAAATATAATTATCTTTAACCAAAAATTAATAAATATTTTTTTCCTGTTATGAAAAAACTATTCCTTCTATTGATTATAGTATTTATAATAAGTTGCTGTAGCAAAGATGATATTCCTAAAAATCTTCCTCCCGCAACACAAACTGGCGCAGGTACATTTGCCTGTAAAGTAAATGGAAAAAATTTTATTGATACAAGCGGTGGCTATTTTAACTGTTATTACCAATATATAGATGGAGAATATTACTTTGGAATTGGAGGTGATAATAGTGATTTAAATCCTCAAAATATATACATACAAACACAAAAAATACAGATAACGCAAGGAGACACATACGCTTTTTCGGTAATTCAGGATGGGAATGCTTACGCAGGTTGCGGATTTAGTTTTTCACCTACAGAATCTTATCAATCTTATACTAATTTTCAATATTCAGGAGAACTCACTATAACCAAATTAGATTTCATCAATCATATCGTTTCAGGAACTTTTTGGTTCGATATTAAACATCCAATAACAGGAGAAACTGTACAAATGCGAGAAGGTCGCTTTGATACCTTATTTGCTCAATGATAAAAAAATATTTTGCGGCAACTCAACGGTTAATAATATTTTTTTCTTTTGAACTTAAAAAAAAAAAACTTTTAGATTGTCAATAGACAGTTAATGCCTTAACTCCAAGCTTATTACTTTCTTTCGGTTCTTTAACACAACAAAGTATTTCTACTACTTTATTAAGAATATATTTAGATCAAAACTAAAAAACTATAGCTATTTTTGCACTCTCAAAAAATTCTACAAGACCAAATCATTTTTCAACAGCAATATGACATTAAGAATAGAAGGAAATAAGACTTTAAAACTTGCCTATCCTATTATATTAGGAGAGCTAGCGCAAATTGCTTTGGGACTTATAGATACTGCAATGGTTGGTGCTGTAAGTTATAAACATTTGGCAGCGGCGGCTTTGGTTTTGAGTGTTATGAATATTCCTTTTGTTTTGGGTATTGGTCTTACAATTGCAGTTTCGCAATTGGTAAGTCAAGCTCACGGACAGCGTGACTCACAACTTGTAAGTCATTATTTTTACAATGGTTTTTGGCTTTCGGCAGTCGCCGCGGTCATAATTTCGGTCAGTTTAGAATTAGGGCAGAACATTCTTTTTCATCTCAATCAAGATCCTGAAGTCGCATTACTCGCGGTTCCATATCTTCAAATTATGGGCTGGTCGATAATCCCGATGCTGCTATTTATGGCTTTAAAACAATTCACTGACGGTTTGGAATTCACCAAAACCGCAATGATACTCTCACTTATTGCACTTCCATTAAACTTCTTCTTAAACTGGGTTTTCATCTTTGGAAATCTTGGTTTCCCACGAATGGAATTAGTAGGAGCAGGTTGGGGAACATTTATAACGAGAACAATCATCTTCGTAATTCTAGGATTGGTAGTTTTAAGACACGCTACTTTCAAAAGATATGTAGCAGTTCGCAAGAAACAATGGGTTTTAAAATGGCAAACCATCAAAGACCTTTTGCGCATTGGAGTTCCCACAAGTATGCAAATTACGATGGAAGCTGGAGCTTTTGCAGTTTCAGGAATTTTGGTCGGAACAATTGGCGCGGTCGAGCAGGCAGCACATCAAATTGCTTTAACCTTGGCATCTGTAACTTTTATGGCCGTAATGGGGCTTGCACAAGCAGGATCAATCCGAACTTCAAATGCTTTTGGCCGTAAAAACTGGCCTATCATTTCCCTAATTGGAAAAAGCACTTTGGTTATTGCATTGGTCTACGGAATTATGTGTGCCATGGCTTTTATTCTTTTCAGAGATTTGCTTCCGCTAATCTTTAATAGCAATGCAAATGTTGTGGCTCTAAGTTCATTACTACTGCTATATGCTGGAATTTTCCAAATCTCTGATAGTGTTCAAGCAGTATGCGCAGGACTTCTCCGTGGAATAAAAGATGTAAAAATTCCTACGATGTTTATCGCAATTGCATATTGGGTAGTTGGAATTCCCGTGGGTTGCATACTTGCGTTCAAATATGATATGGGTGCGGTAGGAATTTGGACAGGATTTATCGTTGGACTTACTTTGTCAGCAATTTTCTTAAGCTTAAGATTAAAGAAAATGATCGATCGAAATAAAGTGGAGGTTATTTCCAAACAGTAAATTTGATTTAAACAAAATCACTTTTTTATATTTCATTACTCTTTCCAGAAAAGCAACGCCAAAAGTTTCATAAAACTTAAGAAAATAACGACAAAAATTCGATTCCAAGAATAATAAATGCTATTTTTAAAAAGTTCCACTTTTCACGCCTACTTTTATGAATTTAACTATCGAAAATATTCTTTTGGTGGGCTCATTGCTATTATTTCTTAGCATCAAAGTTGCCAAAAGAGCTTACAAATATGGAGTCCCCACATTATTACTGTTTTTAGGAATTGGAATGCTTGCAGGCTCTGACGGCATCGGAAAAATCCACTTTGATAATCCTGCAATCGCGCAATTCATCGGAATTGTTGCTTTAAACTTCATTCTTTTCTCTGGAGGACTTGATACCAATTGGCAAAAAGTCAAACCTGTGCTCAAAGAAGGAATTGTACTTTCTACGCTTGGCGTTTTACTAACCGCACTTACCGTTGGATTTTTCGTTTTTTATGTTACCGATTTTACTATTTACGAAAGTTTACTGCTTGGCTCCATAGTTTCTTCTACAGATGCGGCGGCGGTTTTTTCGATATTACGCGCCAATAGTTTGGGTTTAAAAAAGAATCTCCGCCCAGCTTTGGAGCTTGAAAGTGGAAGTAACGACCCGATGGCTTATGTATTGACGATAGCATTTCTAAGCCTTGTCGTAAATCAAGATCAGAGTTTCTTTTCAATAATTCCGATGTTTATTCAGCAGATGGCTTTGGGCGCACTTGCAGGTTTCGCCTTTGGAAGATTAATCAAATACATCATCAACTCGATCGATTTGGATTACGAAGGATTGTATCCGGTGCTTGTAATTGCATTAATGTTTATCACGTTTTCGGCAACAGATTTCTTTGGTGGCAACGGTTTCTTGGCAATTTATATCTGCGCTGTCTACCTTTCCGACCAAGATTTGATCCACAAAAAAGCAATTCTCAAGATGTATGATGGACTTGCTTGGCTAATGCAAATCATACTATTCCTGACTTTAGGCCTACTCGTTTTTCCTTCTCAAGTATTTTCTGTAATGGGCGTAGGGCTTACAATTTCGATATTTCTAATATTGATAGCAAGACCTTTGAGCGTCTTTTTAAGTCTAATGTTTTTCAAAATGAAACTCCGCCGACGATTTTATATTTCGTGGGTCGGACTCAGAGGAGCGGTGCCAATCGTATTTGCAACCTACCCATTATTGGCGGGAATCGACAAAGCTTCGATGATTTTTAATATTGTTTTCTTCATTTCTGTGACCTCAATTTTAATTCAAGGCACCACTTTGAGTATGGTCGCCAAATGGCTTCGCGTTGATATGATCGAAGATCCTTTGGCGCTTGATCCGCCCGATGTGCAGATTGTGGATTCGGTACGAAGTGAAATACAAGTGATCGAAATCGGAATTAATGCAACCGCGGCAGGGAAGAAAATTGTCGATTTACACTTTCCAGATTCCACAATTGTGAGTATGATTGAACGAGGCGACAACTACATAATTCCCACGGGCTCTACGATTGTGATGGCTCAAGATATTTTGCATATCGTCTCAAACGATGTCGAGGATATGGAATTGATTCAGAATAATTTGCTAGCATTGGTATGATGTTTTTTTGGAGCTATTTCCCGCTATCCGTTCCAATCTTTTTGGGCTGAAAAAGCCCAAAAAGGATTTCCACTTCTATCGGGGCTATGACATTAATGTAATTTCAACAATCATCTTATAAATTCGTGATGCAATCGTCTTTCAATAATTGAAAATGACTATCCATCAAATTCAAATTTTGTTAAAATATTTTAGTCCAATTTTATAAATAAATGTCAACATAGCCGAAATTCCCTAGCCCCGATTGCAGTGAAAATCCCTTGGCTAGCAATTTGCCTTTTTGCAGCAGCGGCAGGCAAGAGCGACCGAAGGAAGCTCCTTGAATGCCGACTGCTGCGGCAAATTGCTGCCAAGGATTGAAGTGAAAAGCGGGATTAAGCTCCAGAAAATTAACAACAATAACTTTCAAAATATTTTGTTGAGTACATCGGCGATACTGCTTACCTTTGCAATTCTTAAAAAAAATGAACTTTCAAAAAATCTTAAATGAAAACTTTTAAAATTCTATTTACTGCTGTTTTAATTGCTTGTTTTTCGACTTCAACTTTTGCTTGGGGCAAGGAGGGGCACGCGATTGTTGCGGAAGTTGCGTACAAATATATGGACAAGCACACCAAGGAAATTGTCACAAAATACCTTGACGGAATGAGCGTTCAGGACGCGGCGAACTGGATGGATAATATAAAAGATGACCGCTCAATGGATTATATGAAGCCGTATCACTATGTGAATTTTGAAAAAGGGGAGGAAGTAAAACACAATCACGGCGGAAATATTCTGGATGAGTTGGAAAAATCTATGAATGAGCTTAAAAGCTATAAATCAATGTCTGACGCTGATGTAAAGCAGAAAATTATGATGATTTTTCATCTTGTTGGCGATTTGCATCAGCCGCTTCACGTGGGTTATGGATCTGACAAAGGTGGAAATACGGTTCAAGTAAATTTTGAAGGAAAAGGGAGTAATTTGCACCGATTTTTTGATAGTGGAATTATTCGCAAGCAAAATATCACTAGTAAAAAGGTTTTAAAAGAAAATAGAACTTGCAAAAGCAACCGTAAAAAAATCGCAAATTCGACAGTAATTGAATGGGCAAACCAATCTCGCAGCGAGTTGGAATCGATTTATGATTTTAAAGGTGCGAAAGTCTCTCAGGATTATGTGAACAAATTTGAACCACTTGTAACCAAACAATTATATGATGCGGGAGTTCGTTTGGCTTCGATAATGAATTCGACTTTCAAATAAAAAATCTTTTTTATAGCCTTGCAAGAGGTCGTGAAATCCTAGCGAATACAGATTATTATGACATCATTATTGATAAGTATCGTTTGCAGCGTCGCTGTAGGAGCGGTTTTTAAGGTTGCAAAAAAGTATGGATCAAATGACGCGCAAATCGTTTTTTGGAATTACTTTTTTGCAATTTTACTTTGCTATTTTATTTTTGCGCCAGATTTCAACTTAGTAAATTCTCAGACTCCTTGGTTGCTTTATGGCGCGTTGGGCGTTTTATTGCCGACGGTATTTATTATTTTGGCATTTTCAATCAAGAATAGTGGAATCGTCAAGACCGATGCTGCGCAGCGAATGTCACTATTTCTGTCTCTTATTGGTGCTTGGTTGATATTTAGTGAGGCATTTTCGACCTACAAAATAATTGCGGTCGTCGTTGCATTAATTGCATTCCTACTAATTCTGGACAAACCAACCAAAGATTCCAAAAGCCATAGGATTTATCCAGCACTTGTGCTTTTAGGATACGCAACGATTGACTTACTTTTCAAGAAACTGGCGGGATTTACGACACTTCCTTATACGGCGTCGTTGCTAATAATTTTCGGAATTGCGATTTTGATTATGTCGGTGATTTTAATTGCGAAGTACTTTTTGCAAAAGGAAAAAATCCAATCGAAGAATATTATTTTTGGTGCAATTACTGGAGTTTTAAACTTCGGAAATATCCTTTTCTACTTAAAAGCACATCAACAATATTCCGATAATCCAAGCACCGTTTTCTTGGGAATGAATGTTGGAGTGATCGTTTTAGGTAGTCTATTGGGCATCTTTATTTTTAAAGAAAAGCTTTCGCTGAAAAATTATATTGGAATTGGATTGGGAATTATGGCAATTGTTTTTGTTGTGCTTTCGCAAAAGTAATTCTGGTTTTCAAATTCAGATTTTTCTAAGATTATTTGCAGGAAATGCACATTATCTAAGTAGAAAATCTGTGTCAAGCAGCTATTTTTGAAAAATTGGCTAGGTGTTAATTCTTACGCATATTCAATAAAAATTAAGTTAACTCCTGAAGTTTCTGACCCGAATACTTTATATTTGCAATCGTGAAAATCCTTACAATCATATTCGCTGTTTATTTCGTTTTGCTTGCTGCTATGCCTTGTGCAGATCGCGGCAGCTCCAATAACGAGCGAGTAATTGCGATTGAAACCATTGATGCGAATCATAACCACGATTCTCACACTCACGAACTTGATTTATGTTCTCCTTTTTGCATTTGCAATTGCTGCGGTGTTCATATTATGAATCTTAAAACAGTAGCTCTTTTTGAAATTCAGCCAATGCAGCAATTTTCAAAATCTCCAATTTCTACTTATAAAACAGAATTTTTTTCAAAATTTTCTTATTCTATCTGGCAACCACCGCAGTTGCAATCTTAGATTTAGGTTTCAATAGATATCGTACTTTTTAATTAGTGTGCTTTATTTATTTTGCATAAGCTTTTTCCTAATTTTTCAGATCAAACAAATGTTAGATAAAATTATTCATTTTAGTATCAATAATAAATTTATTATTGGACTATTCACACTCGTATTAATATTGGTCGGGGCATATTCTGCTTATACATTGCCAATAGATGCACTGCCGGACATTACCAATAATCAGGTACAAATAATTACAACTTCTCCAAATCTTGCGACTCAAGAAGTGGAGCAGTTTATTACATATCCCATTGAACAAGCGGTAAAACCTATTCCAAATGTTGTTGAACTACGGTCAATCAGTAGATTTGGACTCAGCGTTATCACAGTCGTATTTACCGAAGAAACCGATATTTACTGGGCAAGAGCTCAAATTTCCGAAAGACTTAAGGAAGCCGAAAATAGTATTCCGAAAGGAATGGGGGCTCCCGAAATGGCTCCTGTAAGTACAGGACTTGGCGAAATCTACCAGTATATCGTTTTTCCGAAACCTGGCTATGAAGATAAATTTGATGCTACCGAACTTCGTACAATTCAGGATTGGATTATCAAACCACAACTTATTGGTACAAAAGGAGTTGCTGAAGTCAACACTCTTGGCGGAAAACTCAAGCAATACGAAATCTCGGTAAATCCAGATAAGCTGAAAAGTATGGATATTACAATTGTCGATATTTTTGAAGCTTTGGAGAAAAATAACGAGAATACCGGAGGCGCATATATTGACAAAAAGCCGTATGCTTACTTTATTAGAGCCATTGGAATGCTTACTGGGATTGACGATATTAATAAGATTGTTGTTAAGAATCAGAATGGAATTCCAATTCTTATGCGTGATGTTGCCACAGTGCAGATAGGAAGCAGCATTCGTTATGGCGCTGTAACCAAAGATGGTCAGGGCGAAGATGTTCAAGGAATGGTACTGATGCTCAAAGGCGAAAATAGTGGTCAGGTTGCAAATCGCGTCAAGGAAAAGATGGAGCAGATCAAGAAATCCTTACCTGAAGGAGTTGATGTAGTTCCATTTATGGATAGATCTGAACTTGTAGACAGAGCAATTTCGACTGTTGAAAAAAACTTGATCGAAGGCGCGCTGATTGTGATTTTTATTCTAGTTCTATTATTAGGAAACTGGCGTGCAGGATTGGTTGTGGCATCGGTTATTCCGTTGGCATTGTTATTTGCAATTTCGATGATGAAGCTATTTGGCGTAAGCGGAAACCTGATGAGCCTTGGTGCAATTGACTTCGGATTGATTGTGGATGGAGCAGTCATCATTGTCGAATCGATTGTTCACAGACTTCAGGTAGGAAAGAAGCGAAAACTATCTCGAGTGCAAATGGACGAAGAAGTATTTACTGCAGCATCAAAAATTAGAAATAGTGCTGCTTTTGGAGAGATAATAATTCTAATTGTGTACCTACCAATTCTAGCACTTGTAGGCATTGAAGGAAAAATGTTCGGGCCAATGGCACAGACAGTTTCTTTTGCAATTTTGGGAGCTTTTATATTATCGTTGACTTATGTGCCGATGATGGCATCGCTTGCGCTAAAAAAAGAAACGGGACATACGCGAAATTATTCGGATAAAATTATTGATAAACTTCATAGTTGGTACACGCCAATGTTAGATTTTGCAATGAAATTCAAAAGAGAAGTGCTTGCAGTGACACTTGCTGTATTTGCTCTTTCGATTGTAATCTTTAATACGCTCGGGGGCGAATTTATTCCGAATCTTGATGAAGGCGATATTGCAACACACTTGATTATTGCGTCTGGAAGTTCGCTTTCTCAAGAAATAGAAAGTACAACGAAAGCCGAACAAATTTTAAAAGCCAAGTTTCCAGAAATCAAAATGATTGTTTCCAAAATTGGTTCGGCCGAAATTCCAACGGATCCAATGCCAATCGAGGCTGCCGATGTTATAATTATATTAAAAGATAAGTCTGAATGGACATCGGCGAAAACGAAAGAGGAGCTGATGAAAATGATGGAAAAAGAATTGGAAGCGATTCCAGGAGCAATTACCGAATTTTCTCAACCAATCCAAATGCGTTTTAACGAATTGATGACGGGAGTGCGAAGTGATGTCGCTATAAAAATCTTTGGTGACGATATTGATTTGCTCGTAAGTAAAGGTGACGAAGTGCTGCAAATGATTCAAAATATAAAAGGCGTTACAGATGCTCAGGCAGAAAGAGTAGCAGGTTTACCCCAAATTGTTGTTCGCTATAATAAGGACAAGATGGCCTATTACGGATTAAACGTTGGCGATCTTAATAGAGTTGTCCGAATGGGATTTGCAGGAGAAGTCGCTGGAAACGTCTACGAAGGCGAAAAACGATTTGATCTTGTTGTGCGTCTTGATCAAGACAAACGACACGATATCGAAAACTTAAAATCGTTATTTGTTACATTGCCAAATGGAAATCAAGTTCCGCTGGAGCAAGTAGCCGATGTCGCTTATGAAGATGGACCAATGCAAATTTCTCGGGAAGATGGAAAACGCCGAATCGTTGTTGGTTTTAACGTGAGAGGCGAAGACGTGAAAACAGTTGTCAATACTATTCAAGAAAAAATTGATGCCGAATTAAAGCTTCCAGATGGATATTACACCACTTTTGGAGGTCAATTTGAAAACCTAATAGAAGCTAATAAACGTCTTGCAATTGCAGTACCAATGGCGTTGGGCTTAATTTTTATTTTACTATATTTTACTTTTAACTCTGTCAAACAATCTTTGCTAATTTTTACTGCGATACCGCTCTCTGCAATTGGAGGAATTATAGCTTTGTGGATGCGCGGTATGCCTTTTAGTATTTCGGCAGGAGTAGGATTTATAGCATTATTTGGAGTCGCAGTACTGAACGGTATTGTTCTTATAGGATATTTTAATCAATTAAAAGCAGAAGGTATGACTGATATTTTACAGAGAATTAAGGAAGGAACAAAAGTACGTTTGCGTCCTGTAATACTTACTGCATCAGTAGCATCAATGGGTTTCTTGCCAATGGCATTGAGCACATCTGCAGGAGCAGAGGTTCAGAAACCATTGGCGACGGTAGTTATTGGCGGATTGATTACAGCGACATTTTTGACGTTAATAATTTTACCCATCTTATATTATCTAGTAGAAAAGAAAACGAAAATCAAGAGTAATTCAGCCATAGTGCTATTGTTGTTTTTAGGTTTTTCGGCAACAGCCAATGCACAAGAAGTCCCTGTATTGACATTGAAATCGGCAATTGAAATAGCAAACGATAACAACCTACAAATCAAATCATCAACTCTGAATGAATTGCAACAGAAGCAATTATTAAAATCAGCTTTTGTAATGCCGAAGACGGAGATTGTAGGATCGTTTGGACAAGTAAGTGGTTATAATACCGACAAGCATATTGAAATCACTCAAGGAATAAATCCTTTTATAATAGGTGCAAATAGGAAACTTTTGCAGGCAAATTATTCTAAATCATCTCTTGAAAAACAAAATCTTACCCAAAATATAACCAGAGAAGTTAGTACTATTTGGAATACTATTCTTTTACTAAAACAACAAAATCACTTGCTTGGTGCTGAAGAAATTTTGTTAATCAAAGCTCAGCAAAATAGTAGTCGAAGGTTTACAACTGGAGACATCAGCAAGCTTCAATTTACTTCGGCGAAAGCCAGAAAAGAAAATCTATCGATCAAAATTTTATTAGGTAAAGCACAACTTTCGATGGAGAAATCAAAATTAAAATCGATTTTGCAATTAGAGGATTTTACGATAGCAGATACATCATTTGTACCTCTCGATCATATATTTAGTAGCAATGAAGTTTCAATAGTAGCAAATTCTGAACTTGCTTTGGCTAAAAATGAAATTGATCTTGCTGTTGGGGAACAAAAAGTGAGCAAAGCAGAAGGAATGCCAGAAATATCTGTTGGATACTTTATGCAGTCGTTTAAAGGAACTCAGGAAGCAAATGGAGTTGATAGGTATTTTGACAGCTCGCCCGATTTTATAGGCTTTACTGTTGGACTAGCTCTACCAATATTTGGCGGAAGCAATGTAGCTAGAAATAGAGCAGCAAAAACAAATATTGAACTGCAAGAAACTACTGCCAAAATGCTGGAAGATCAATTGGAAAGGCAGCTGGAGCAGTACAAAATTATTGCGAGCGCTTATTTAGCAAAGATTGAATATTATAAAGTTACAGCTTTGGCTCAAGCCAAAACCATAAGAGAAAGTTCAGTAAAGGAATATATCTCGGGTGAGATTTCATATCACGAATTTACCGAGGCAATGGATGATGTTTATGAAATAGAAAACACTTATCTAGAAAGCATTTACAATTACAATCAGGTAATTATTGAAATAAATTATCTGACAAACCAATAAATAAAAAATTCAATGCGCAATAATAAATCCTTATATATAACCATAATTATCGTTGGCATCCTAGTATTAGTAGGTTATCTGATTGTTCGAAACAATTCGGCAGGTCAAGAAGACGATGATCACGATCAAGATACTGTAGAAAATACTAATGAGGGAATGTCTGCAATTATCAATAAAGAAGTTGCTTTAAATGAAGCGCAATACAATGCTTCAAAAATTGTTCTGGGCACGTTTTCTTCAAAAAATTTAAGTGGTGTAATTCAGGCAAATGGGTATACGAAACTGCCACCTCAAAATCAAGCCGATGTATCGGTATTTGCAAATGCAATTGTAAAGCAAATTTCGATTATTGAAGGACAAAAAGTTCAAAAAGGTCAGACAGTTGCAGTACTCGAAAGTCCAGAATTTGCAAAACTTCAAGAATCTTATTTAACTTCTAAAAGCAATTTGGAATATTTAAAACTTGAATTTAAACGCCAAGAATCTCTAAATGAAGATGAAATTAATTCGAGAAAAACTTTTCAGAAAGCCAAAGCAGAATATGATATAGAACTCTCTAGAAATCAATCATTGCTGCGTCAATTACAACTTTTGAACATTAATCCAAATGGTTCAATATCTAGTACTGTCGCCGTAAAAGCACCAATTAGTGGTTTTATAACTGAAATCTTTATCAAAATAGGATCTACAGTTGAACCAGGGAAATCGTTGATGAATATCGTTGACAATTCTAAACTTCACTTGGATTTATTGGTTTATGAGAAAGACTTGTACAAAGTAAAACCTGGTCAAAACGTACGTTTTATTCTTACCAATCAAGACAATTCTGAGATCACTGGAAAGATTTTTAATGTTGGAAAAGCTTTTGAAAGCGACACCAAATCGGTTGCCGTGCACGCTGATATTTCTAATGAAGGTCAAAAATTAATTCCAGGAATGTATGTAAACGCGCTTATTGACATTGAAAGTAAAGAAACAGACGCACTTCCGCTGGAAGCTGTTATAAAGGCAGACGGAAGAGAATTTATTTTTATTCTTGAGGATACAATTCCAGCAGAGAAGTCGGCAGATGGAAATATAACAAAAGAAAAGGAGTATCATTTTCTAAGAATAGAAGTAAAATCAGGAACTTCGCAATTGGGCTTTGTACACGTAGATATTCTGCAAACAATGCCCAAAGATGCACAGATCGTTTTATCGGGTGCGTATTATATTCAGAGCCATCTAGTGAAAAATGATGGCGGAGGAGGTGGACACGCCCACTAATAAATAGATATTATGAATAAAGAAAATAAAGCTCATTGGGAAACAGTTTATGAAACTAAATCTGCGAATCAGGTAAGTTGGACTCAGAAATATCCTGAGCTCGCAATAGATTATTTAACCGAATTGAATATACCCAAAGATGCCGCAATAATAGATATCGGCGGAGGAGAAGCAGCTTTTGCAGAAGCAGTTTTAGACTTGGGATACACGAATATTTCAATATTGGACATTTCCGACGCTGCTTTGGCGAAAGCCAAAAAAAGATTAGGTACAAAATCCGAAGATATTACTTGGATAGTTTCTGATATTCTAGAATTCAAAGCGACTCAAAAGTTTGATTTTTGGTATGATCGCGCCGTTTTTCATTTCTTGACAGTTAAAGAAGATATTGAAAAATATAAGTCAATTGTAGTCGATTCTCTTAATGAAGATGCACGTTTTTTACTCGGGACATTTTCTGAAAGTGGGCCTTTAAAATGCAGTGGACTTGAAATTACACAGTATTCTGAAACGAGTATGAAAGAAACTTTTGCTGAAAATTTTGTGGCTCATAGATGTTTCAAGCAGGATCATCCAACACCGTTTGAAACTATTCAGAATTTTCAGTTTTGTGGATTTAAAAAAATAAAAGCAAATGAAGGAGAATAAATCTAAAGCAAAAGCAAAAGCCAAAAGTTGTTGCGGTGATGACGAGAAAATTAAAAATCATAAGGACAAACACAGTTCTGCAGAGCATGGGGACGGAGATGATGACGGTCACGGGCACAGTCACGATGTTGGCGATCAGTCGAAAGTGCGGTTATTTGCACCTGCAGTAATTAGTTTTGTGTTGTTACTTATTGGTATTGCACTCGATTACTATTTAGAGCCAGAATGGTTTACAGAGAATGTGCGCCTGATTTGGTATAGCATTGCATACGTGCCTGTTGGTTTACCAGTTCTGAAAGAAGCTCTAACGAGTATCAAACAAGGAGATATCTTTTCGGAATTTTTCTTGATGGGAATTGCAACAATTGGAGCTTTTGCTATCGGCGAATATCCAGAAGGAGTAGCAGTTATGCTTTTTTATGCAATTGGCGAAATTTTCCAAACACTCGCAGTTACAAGGGCAAAAACGAATATAAAGACCTTGTTGGATCAAAGACCAGATGAAGCCACAATAATTGTTGATGGCACTCAGAAAGTAAAAAAGGCAAAAGATATTGCGATTGGAGAGATAGTTCAACTAAAATCAGGAGAGAAACTCGCAATTGATGGAATATTACTTTCGGACAGTGGAAGTTTTAACACAGCGGCATTAACTGGCGAAAGTACACCTACAACCTTCAAAAAAGGTGAGATAGTTTTGGCGGGGATGATTAATTCACAAACCGTAAGTCTTATTGAATCTACTACAGCTTTTGAAGACACTAAGCTTTCGCGAATATTGCAAATGGTGCAAGAAGCATCTGCAAAGAAAGCACCAACTGAATTATTCATTAGAAAATTCGCAAAGATTTATACTCCAATTGTAGTTTTTCTTGCGGTGGCAATAAGTCTCTTGCCATACTTTTTTGTAGAGAATTATATTTTTAGAGATTGGCTTTATCGTGCTTTAATATTTCTGGTAATTTCTTGTCCGTGTGCATTAGTAATTTCGATTCCGCTGGGATATTTTGGAGGTATTGGAGCAGCGAGTAGAAACGGAATTCTGTTTAAAGGTTCGGTGTTTCTGGATGTAATGGCTTCAATCGGATTAGTTGTAACCGACAAAACGGGGACAATGACCGAAGGTGTTTTTAAAGTTCAGAAGATTGAAACCCAAGGAATATCCGAAGAAGATTTGATAAAATATACTGCAGCTATCGAACATAAATCAACGCATCCTATTGGCGCAGCTATTATTGAATATGCCAAAGGTTCTGAGAAAAAGGCAGAAGTATCAGAAGTAGAAGAAATTGCAGGCCACGGATTAGTGGGGAAAGTTGATGGTAGAAAGATTGCTGTTGGGAACACGAAACTTCTAGATAAGCTGAATATTAGTTACGATAAAAAAATTGGCGAATCTGCATTTACAATTATTGCAGTTGCGATTGATGGTAAATACGCTGGCCATATACTTATTGCCGATCAAATAAAATCTGACGCTGCACTGACGGTTGCGGAACTTAAGAAATTGGGGGTTCGAACTGTAATGCTTTCTGGAGATAAAGATGCAGTTGTTCAGGCTGTTGCCAAAGAATTAAAAATCGAAGAATCTTACGGAGATTTACTTCCTGAGAATAAAGTTCAGAAAATGGAAGGATTCAAAAGTAGCAAGCTAAAGATTGCCTTCGTAGGTGATGGCGTGAATGATGCGCCCGTTGTGGCACTTGCAGATGCGGGAATAGCAATGGGTGGACTTGGAAGTGATGCTACGATTGAAACTGCAGATATTGTGATTCAAAACGATCAACCATCAAAAATAGTGACGGCGATAAAAATTGGAAAGAAAACAAAGCAAATCGTTTGGCAAAATATTACAATAGCATTTATCGTAAAAGCAGTAGTTTTAATACTAGGAGCTG
>JBBSRP010000048.1:0-15234 GCA_038242935.1 Flavobacteriales bacterium | reverse complement strand
TTTCTGTAACCGTTACTGTAGGGAAATTGCGACATGTTAGAAAAATGCTTGCCGCAGTTGGATTTCCAGTGCTGAGATTGGTAAGAGTGAGAATAGGTAAAGTAAAACTAGACTTGGAAGCAGGGGGGGTGCAAGAAGTTGATAGTTTCGAAATTGATTAATCTAAAATTTATATATGCTTAATATCGTTCTAATTGAACCTGAAATAGCCAATAATACTGGCAATATCGGCCGACTTTGTGTTGGTACAGAAAATAGACTTCATCTGGTTCATCCTTTTGGTTTTGAAATCAATGACAAGAATCTAAAGAGAGCAGGAATGGATTATTGGGTTCATCTCGACTGGGAACAATATGCAAATGTGGGTGAGTGGATACAAAAAGTTCAAGATAAATCCAGAGTATTTTTATTTACAAAACACACTTCAAAAACATATTACGAAGCTGAATTTCAAGATGGCGATTGGCTGGTCTTTGGAAAGGAAAGTGAAGGATTAAGTGAAGAAGTATTGCACGCTTTTGAAAATCATATTCAGATTCCTATTTCTTCTCTTGCAAGAAGTTACAATCTTGGCAACGCGGTTGCATTTGCAATAGGCGAGGCGAAAAGACAGATATTATTTTCCAGATAAAGCTAGATATCCTTGAAGATAAACTTAGCTTTTTCTTTGTCAAAATAAATATTACCATCTTCAAATATCGTATCAAATGATTTGTTGGAAATGAAGTTGCAAGGATCGTCTAGCAGCACTTTATTCTGACTCATAATAATCATCTGGTCGCTAACCTGAATTGCCATATCGATGTCGTGTGTCGAATACAAAATACATTTTTCGGTTTCTCGAGCGAGTTTTTTCAACAATTGAAGCAGAGAAGCTTTGTGTTGCAAATCCAAATGTGTTGTAGGTTCGTCGAGAATTATAATCTCTGTATCTTGAGCAAGAGCGCGGGCAATCAGAACTTTTTGCAATTGTCCATCGCTGATTTCGTAATGCTTTTTATGAATCATTTCGGAGATTCCCGTCAGATTTATGGCGGTAGAAATCTGCTCTTTATCTTTGGTCGAAAGTCTTCCGATCCAATTCGTATACGGTTGTCTACCCAAAGCTACAATTTCGTAAACTGTAAGATTACTTGGAGGAAGCCGTTCTGTAAGGACAAGACTTAAATTTTGCGCAAGCATCGCTTCGGTGTAATCTCGAATTTCGATATCGTTGAGAAATACCTGTCCTTTTAGAGGTTTCTGAATTCCACTAAGGGTTCTTAGTAAAGTCGATTTCCCAACGCCATTTATTCCCACAAGTGCAACAAGGCTTCCGTAATTAAGTTTTAGATTTATGTTTTCGCCAATAATGTTTTCTTCGGACTTTTGTTTGTAGCCGATGCTTAAATCTTTTGTAATAACTGCTTTTTTGTCCTTCATTACAATATCATTTTACGTTTTCGAAGCAATAGCCAAACCACAACTGGCGCTCCTACAATTGAAGTTACTGCATTAATCGGCAATGTAAAATCATATCCAGGAAGTTGTGAAATTGTATCGCAAACTAGCATCGTGAAAGCTCCAAAAATCATCGTCGCCCAAAATAGAATTCGGTGATTACTAGTCTGAAAAATAAGTTTTGCAATATGCGGAACCGCCAATCCTAAGAATGCAATTGGTCCAACAAAAGCTGTAATACTACTTGCCAGAATACTTGTTGCAAAGATAATTATCAGTTGGGTTCTTTTATAATTTAGTCCTAAACTACGGGCATAATTTTCTCCTAATAGTAAAGCATTCAGAGGTTTTATGCTGAAAATCCCAAGTATAAGCCCTGCAAAAATGCATCCTGCCAAAGTTGCTACCGAAGACCATGGAAGATTTCCGAGATTTCCCAATCCCCAAAAGGTGAATTTCTGAAGTTGTTCGGCTGAGCCAAAATAAATCAGAACGCCAACAATTGCTCCAGTGAAATTGGCAAACATCAATCCTACAATAAGAATTGACATCGTATCTCGAAGTTTTTGCGCCACCAAAACTACTGCTGCAAGCACCAAAGTACTTCCTAAAAAGGCTGCGAAAATTATCGAGAATGAAGAATTCAAAAACGGCTGAAGTGATACTGGCAGGAATGCTGCACCCAAAATTACAAATGCAACTCCTAAACTCGATCCTGAGCTAAGTCCCAAAACATAAGGTCCAGCAAGTGGATTTCTAAATAATGTCTGCATCAAGAGTCCGCTGATGGATAATCCCATTCCAACAAGAATTGCAGTAATGGCTTTTGGCAATCTAAAACTTAAAATAATATAATTCCACGTTTCTTTTTCTACTTTAAAACCTAAAATACTATTAATCACTTCTTTCACAGGAATATTTACTGATCCTGATGCTATGTTTACAAGAAACATACACAGCACGGCGATAAGCAGAACTGAAAAATGAAGATAATATGATTTTTGGTTTGGCACTATTTTAGTTTTTCAAAAAAGTAAAGTTCATAATTTGGAAGCAATTCAGGGTGAAAAATTTTCACGAAATCTTTCAATACAAGATCTGGTCTATTTGGCGCAAGCTCATAAAATATCACACCGCCTGTACTTCCTTTTTTAGAACTATAAGAATAAATATTTTTATTTTTAAAAGCATCAAATTGGGCGTAATGAGGATTTGATTCTGTCATTTCTGAATAAGTATTGAAACTTCCTGGACCAATCCAAAATTCGGCATTGACAGCTTTTTCTAAAACAGTTTCAAAAGCCAAAGACAGACTTCCAGTTCCCTTAGTTTCTGACCATAAATAATCTGAATTGGCATCTCGCATAAATTGCGCATTCCAACTTTCGCCATTAGGCAAATACCATTGAGATTCATACATAGATCCTGACAAAACAGTTGGTTTATTTTTGGCTGTAGCCGCTAGTTTTTTAGTTTCTAAATAGTCTTTTTCTATCGATTTAAAAATAGAATCTGCTAAGTCTTCTTTCTCGTATAAAGCTGCATAAAGCTTGATCCATTCTGCTTTTCCTAATGGTGTAGTTTCGTTCCAGTCGCCATTAAAAAGAACTTTAAGCCCGCTCTTTTCTAGATTATCAAGTGCAGGATTGTTGTTGTCAATACCAAAACCGATGATTAAATCTGGTTGAAGATCAATAATAATTTCGGTATTTAAACTCTGATTATCGCCAACTTCTTTTACTTTATTTTCGTCAATTAACTTTCGAACTTTAGGAGACGAGATAAATTTTGTCTGCGGAAAACCAACCAAAGTATTTTCTACTCCAAGCATTTCCAGTGACGGTATATGAGTTGTAGAAGTCGCAATTACACTTTTGAGAGGAACACTAATCTGAGCAAATTTTGAAAGGCTATCAGGTACATTTCCGCTAGCTGATTTCAAAACATAAGTGTACTCTTTTCCAGCACTTGGCCAGGGATTTGTAATCTTTATTACAGAATATCCCTCATACGGATGAATTGAAAAGCCTTTTGCATATTCAACGGTATTCTCCGACAATGTGATAATAGATGCTGTGTTTTGCGGATTCTTGCATCCCAAAAAAACAAAGTTTATAAGTAGCAAAAAAGAAAATAAAAGATGCTTCATAATTAGAAAATAAGGTAATGAATTTCAGATTTCTAACTGAAAAACTTAAAGTGGCAAAATTACTTTTAATTTACAAAGTATTCTGAAACATTTTTTTTGGTTGGTATTTTTAATCAATTTTCGGTTCAATTATATTTTCTGAGAAGGTCTTTCAACTACCTTTTTTTATTTCTATCTTTGCGCCCTGATTAAGGTTGCTATTCATAAACACTCTGAATGGCATTAAAAGGGAATTAGGTTTAAGACCTAAGCTGTTCCCGCAACTGTAAGCTATAAAACTGTTGTTGTCTAACACCACTGAGATTTTTCTTGGGAAGGTAAAACAACAGATGCAAGCCAGGAGACCTGCCTTAAATCATAACAAATATCAAATCTTCGGGAAAAAAGATTTATGAAATTATGATTTTACACAAACTTTTCATTTCAGTAGCTTTTATTTTTATTGTTTCTGTTGCCAATGCCCAAGAGTCGAGCATCGCTTTGGACGAAGTTGTCATTACCGATACTCAACTTCGGGATTTTACAGAAACTCAAACGGTTTTGCATCTTTCTGATACCGTAATCCGTAGAAATGGCCATTTGCTAACGTCTCTTTTGGAATTTAACTCTGGCATTTATATGAAAGAGCACGGAGTTGGCGGCGTTTCATCCCCATCTTTTCGAGGTACTTCTTCTCAGCAAACCGCAGTAGTATGGAACGGAATAAATATCAATTCTCAACTTTTAGGACAAACAGATTTCAATACCGTAAGTACAAGATCTTTTTCATCTATTGATATAAAAGCTGGTGGTGGAAGTGTTTTGTACGGAAGTGGCGCAATAGGCGGAACAGTGCATTTGAACAATTCACTGAAATTTGGAAATAGCTTCAACAACGATCTTCAAGTTTTTTACGGAGAGAACAACACTTTGAGCACCGCATATTCTGTTATGGCAGCTTCCGCTAAATGGAGTGCTTCGGCAGGATTTACTCGAAATAGTTCAGACAATGATTATAAATTTGTCGGGAAAGACCAACGAAATATCAACGGACAATACTTCAACAATACCTTTGATGCAGCTGTAGGCTACAAATTCAACCGAAGACATCAAATAGAATTCTTTAGTCAGATGAATGATGGCGAGCGTCATTTTGCAATCACTTCACCTTATGCAATCCGGACAAAATACCAGGATTTCAATACTAGAAATCTTCTGAATTGGACTTTTAAACCTTCGACGAAAGTCACGTCCAAATTAAGGTTAGCTTATATATCAGAGCAATATCACTACTTTGACGATATAACGGTTGACGATTTGACATCTTCGGGCGAAGTAAAAAGCATTATCGCGAAGTATGATTTCAGCATTCAACTTTTAGCGAAAGCGAAATTAAATGCCATATTAGACTACAACAACAACTCAGGATTAGGTTCGGGAATAGTCAAAAACACTAGGGAATCTGTTGGCGCAAGTGTGTTATGGAAACACGATTTGGCCGAAAAATTTGGCTATGAAGTAGGATTGCGTAAAGAAGCAGCATCGGATTTTGAAAGTCCGTTGTTGTTTTCGGCAGGTGCATATTACGATCTACTTTCTTTTTATCGACTGAAAATTAATGCTTCAAAAAACTACCGAATCCCAACTTTCAATGATTTGTACTGGCAAGAAGGTGGAAATTTAGATTTAAAACCAGAAAATGCACTTCAAGGAGAGCTAATAAACGTGATTTCGGCTGGACCGATAACCTTCACAGCAACCGGATATTTAACGAAAGTGAAAGATATGATTCGATGGCTTCCGGCAAATGGATCTGTATGGTCTCCATTTAATACTGATAGAGTTACGATAATGGGTGCCGAAGCCGCAGTAGATTATTCAAAAATAATTGGGAATCACTCTGTAAATTTCCGCGGAGGATATTCATACACATCTTCCAAAGACGAGAAAACCAATAAACAATTATTCTACGTACCTTATCACAAACTGACTGGTGGCGCTGATTATACTTATAAAAAGTTTTCTGCATACTACCAATTTATGTTTACCGGAATGGTCTTTACAACTTCTGATGAAAATCCGCAGAATGTTATTGCCGATTATAACTTGTCTAATATAGGTGTAGATTATAATTTCAGCCAAAATAATACGTTCAAAATTGGTCTAAAGCTCAGCAATGCTTGGAACGAGAAATACAATAGCCTGGATCAGCGACCAATGCCAGGAAGAAACGTAACTTTTTATTTAAATCTTAATTATTAAAAAAATGAACTTGAAGAAAATTTATTTAGGGCTGGGAATTGCAGCATTGTTTTTTGGATCGTGTACAACTGAAGAGGAAGTGCAATATGCTCCATCATTAGGAACTTATGACAAAGGAGTCCTTGTAGTAAATGAAGGAAATTTTGGACAGCCAAACGGTTCAATCTCTTTTTTGTCCAATGATTTTAGTATTTTTCAGAATAATATATATGCTACAGAAAATCCAGGAGAAACTCTTGGCGATGTAGTTCAATCGATTAGTTTTCATGGTGATAAAGCTTTTGTTGTTGTTAATGCTTCGAATGTAATTCAGGTTGTAAACAGATATAGTTTCAAGAAAATTGCTACTATCACTGAAGGTTTAAACAAACCTCGATATAGCGCAAGCAGCAACGGAAAACTTTTTGTTACAAATAGTGGTACAAAATCTGTTTCTGTTTATGATTTGGCGACTTATGCCTTGATTACAAATATTGCAATTGACAAAACAGTTGAAAATATTGTCGCTACAAATAATAAAATTTACGTTCAAAACGGAGCTTTCGGTACCGGTAAGAATGTGACTGTTATTGATGCTACAAATAACACAATTTCTACTACAATTGAAGTGGCGGTGGGTGTAAACTCAATGGAAGAGAAAAACGGTATTCTATATGTAATGTGTGGAAATCCTGATGGATCGTCACTTTACCGAATAAATACTGAGACAGATACAAAAAGTGTAATTGAAACGACTACTCTTAAAAAGGCCTTGAATATGGATGTTGACGGAAACAATATTTTCTACACTGTAGGATCTGGAGTATATGCAATGTCGATTGACGCTATAAGTTTTAATCAACTTCCTTTGTTTAGCGTTGCTGATAATGGATTCTCTACTTTCTACGGATTTGCAGTTATTGATGGATATATTTTCTCTGCTGATGCAAATGGATTTACCGAGGACGGCATTGTGAAGATTTATTCTGCAAATGGTACAGTGCTAAAGACTTTTAATACTAAAGTAGGGCCAAACGGATTTTACCTTAATATGTAATTCTTTTTATATAAAATTGAAAAGCTGACAGATATACTGTCAGCTTTTTTTTTGAATGAATCTGAGAACGTAATAGTTTTGGGAATTTATAGAGTGCTTTAATTGATCTTTTAAATAATTGTTTAGTATTTTAGCCCTGTAAAATGGTACGACATGAAAAAGCTTAAAACAAATTGGCGGAACAAGCGGCAGGCTTTGGCATGGTTATCGGTAATCGCTATACTAGTTGTGGCCACAATAGTTTATTTTACAAATAATGATGGCATGACAAAGGAGCAAAGAAAAGTTTATTACGAAACAAAAGATGCTTTGGAACTGCTGTCTGTAAGCTTGAATAAAGGTGTTTTAAGTGTGCATTATATTAAGGAGTACGATAAAGCAAAAGATAAAGTTTTTGTCGACAATGACTCAATTAGCAATTAAAAATTTATAATTATAAAGATGAAAAAACTATTCACGACTTTACTTTTAATGTTAACTCCGCTATTTTTCTTTGGACAAACTGTTTTTGATAAATACGATGGCAAGGAAGGTGTAAATGCTGTAATTGTAAATAAAAAAATGTTCCAGATGATGGGGAATGTTAAGAGCAACGAGTCTCAGCAATATCTAGATTTAATAAAAAAGTTGGATAATCTCAAAGTATTCAAAACTACCAATAGCAGTGTCGTTGCCGATATGAAAACCACCTCGGCGTCTTATATCAAAACTGCTGGTCTTGACGAATTAATGCGTGTAAATGACAAAGGACAGAACGTGAAAATTATGGTCAAAGCAGGTGCAACACCTACGCAAGTCAAGGAATTGTTGATGCTAATAGACGGATCTTCAAATGGAAGCGAGACCGTATTAATGTCATTAACAGGAACTTTTGAACTGAATGAAATTGCACTTCTTACAGACAAATTGAAACTTCCAGGTGGAGATGAACTTAAAAAAGCAAGTAAAAAATAAGAGATTATTTCTATAATATTAAAAAACGGCACCTGATACAGGAGCCGTTTTTGTTTAATAGTAAATTGTTTTGGTGTGATTTTTTCGCTGTATTCAGTAACTTTTTATTTTTTATTTGGGCGAGCCCTTTCGCCAGAACATTTTCGGAAAGGTTGAATATTTAAGGCGGCTCAGGACGGGCTATTCGTTCCCAATCTTTCTTGTAGCTTTTGCTCCGCAAAGCCACAAGATAGGAATTGCTTCGCCAGTTCGTAAAAGCTCGAATCCACTTCTATCCCTCTCGCAAAATCTCCGTCAAATTCAACCAATACAGTATTCCATCAAATAATTACTTTTATGAACTCTCTAAAAATATAGACAGACTAGTTCGACAGCAAGATGCTTTAAACTCTCGCAATGCTGCTCAACAGAATTTCTCTGTGAATAATAAGTGGATTCATCCATTTATTGCTTTACGATAGTTCTAAAAGTTAGGTTTACTCGCGGACTAAAGATTTTCTTTGTAGGCGGAAGTCTGTGAAGCCAATTAGCTTGAGTTTTCCCTTTCATTATAAGAAGACTTCCGTGAGGTAATAGTAATTCCACTTTCTCAGATGTTTCTTTATGCTTAAAGCAAAACTTTCGCTCGGCACCAAAGCTCACAGAAGCGATCGCTCCTTCTTTCTTTAAATCTTTTTCGCCATCACTATGCCAAGCCATTCCTTCTTCTCCTGAATGGTATAAATTCAGCAAGCATGAATTAAAGGTTTCGCCAGACGCCTTTTCAACTGATTTTTTTAATGCTAGTAAATCAGTTGTCCATGGCAACGCAGTTTTAGTATTATTAGAGTAAGTATAACTAAATTGCTGATCGCCATACCAAGCAACTTTACGTTTGGTAATAATTTTTTTTCCGAAGATTATTGCTTCGTCATTTTGCCACTTAATTGAATTTAATAAAACCTTATAATAAAAATCAGCCTCCTGCTGATCGAAGATCTTTCCATAGAAATTTACAATTCCTCCTTCTGGCAAGTAATTCTTTTCTGAATTATAAGATTCTTCAAATAGCAGCATTTATTATTATTTTTGATCGTAATTTACAAATCTTTTTGTTTTGATAATTTGATATATAATCCGGCACAGTCATGAAAGACAGTAAAATCATTATTTTCACTACTTCTGTTTTCAATCATAATAGCATTTTCTATTAGCTTTGCAGGTACTTGAGTAGGAGCTGTTGCGCTTGCTTTTCCGGTGCTTTTGTCCCCATTGTACATATCGTACTTTAATCCTTGCAACATAAAATTTAACTCGCCAGGAACAGTTGATTTTTCTACAAGTAATACTCCGTTGATGTCTTGTCGTTTGCTTTTTAGTAAGTATTTGTAATTTCCTTCACTACCAGAAATTTCAATAGATACATCGCAGGCCTTATCATCAGCATTTACTCTTTCAGATTCGTAAATACCAGTGATATCATCTGTAGCCTTATTTGTAGTATCAACCGTCTCTGTCGTTTGTGCTTCGGTAACTATTTCGTCGTTGGCATCTAATGTTTTATTGGACTGATTGCAAGAAACCAGCAATATCGCAATATTTAGAATTAGCAATTTGGTGTATGGAATTTTTTTCATCTTTTGTAAATTTTTAAGGTTATGAGTTCTTTTGTGGTTTTGGGACAAAAAGTGTATACCAAATTTACTAAGATGTTAAGCTGCAGATCTTATAAGTTCTTTTGAAGATTTAATATAATTTGTGGATTTTTTTTGGTGTAAACCGAAAATAAATTAGCTTAATTATTAATTAAGTAGTAATCAGTCATGACCATAAGTCCTAAAAATCCATACTCAAAAGTATAAACTACTTCATCTGCGTATCGCACTTCTTGATAGTCAGCAAACATACGAATGCCAGGATATTTGTCAAGTTGCCCATTAGCAAGACTTATCATAGAATTCTCTTGCCCATTGCCATTCTTAACAATTTCAAATTTTTCTTGAGTAGGATAAGACGCAAAGGCAAAATTGATAAAAAACAATACAGATACAATTGTTGGCGCTACCGCAAAACTCATAATTTTTCGAAATTTAGAGTTTCTAATAATTATAAGAAATAATAAAATTGAAATTGAATATGCAGAAAACACAAAAGGAATAGTTGCGAGAGTGTTACCAACAACTTTTATCAACAAAAAAATGTTTATTAGCAGCAAACCAACGATTTGAAAAGATGTTATCTTAAAAATTTTACCGAATGAACTGCGGAATTCTTTGAGATTCAGCAGCTTTAAATTTTGATAAGCTTGAATATGGATAGGAAGCAACACGACATTAATAATTGCTATACCGATGATCGCTTCGATTCCAATTGAATAAAGCATTATGGTTGGAATAACGGTAAGCAATATGATTGACAAAAGCACAACCAAATGTGTAGTGAATGTATCTACAGCTTTCTGCTCCTTATAATAATCACTTTTTATAAATTCGGCATAACGCATTCTAGCATACTCACGCGCACGTTCTTTGGCGTTTTCTCGCTGCTGCTCTTGCCAATCTTGTTGCGTCCATTGGTAGCTTTGTGAGCTGCTTTGGGTAGAAGTGCTGCCGGAGGAGTCAACATTGATGAGGTATTCATAAGCTTCGTTCAGTAAAACAAATTGCTCGTGAGCGTCTGAACTTTTGTTCAGATCTGGATGCATCACTTTGGCCTTGCTGCGATAGGCTTTTTTAATTTCGGCTATAGAAGCTGTGGAGGAGACTCCTAATATGTTATAATACTTTTGAATGGGGATTGTAGGTTATGGTTTTTGGAGAAATAAAAGTAGGGATAATAAAGATAAGCTTCGCAATAATGCAAAAAAAAAGTCCCACCGAAGCAGGACTAAAGATTTTCATCTACGGCATATAGCCTTATTGTGATAAGATTAAAGATTAGAAATTTTAATCAGTTGTAAATATATTAAAAAAATTATACAAATGCAAATAAATTTTTAATGTTTTGGCAAACATTTTAGCTTATTTTAGGACTTTTAATTTTAACGATACAGATATGGCAAATATATTAGGACTGGATTTAGGGACGAATAGTATTGGTTGGGCTTTAATTGATGATAAACAGAAAAAAATTGTAGATATCGGAAGCAGAATATTTCCTATCGGTGTAGAGAATTTAGGGGATGGGGATAACGAAATGTCTAAAAATGCAAGTCGAACTGGCGCACGTGGAATAAGACGGCAGTTTTTCAGAAGAAGATTGCGAAAGAAGATTTTATTAGAAGCACTTTCTGAGAATAAAATGTGTCCTTTAGAAATAAATGATTTTGAAGACTGGAAAAGAACAAAACAGTTTCCATCAGAAAAATTAATAGAATGGTTTGCATTAAATCCTTATGAACTAAGACAAAAAGCACTCACTGAAAAACTGACTTTAGAGGAGATTGGTAGAATTTTTTATCATTTAATTCAAAGACGGGGATTTTTAAGCAATAGTAGAAAGGGTGGAAGTGATGATGGTGCAATTTTTAAAGGAAATGCAAAAGAGGGAAAAATAGGAATTATAGAAACGCAAGAAAAAATTGTAGATAAAACACTAGGTGCTTATCTATTTGAAATATACCCAAAAGAAAATGAACCTTTCAAAGGTGGTTTAGAACGAATCAGAAATCGATATACTACTCGTAAAATGTATATAGATGAATTTGAACTAATTTGGGCAAAACAAAAAAGGTTTCATTTGGTTTTAAATGAAAATCTAAAAACACTTTTTGGAGGTAGAAAATTAGATGGGTTTAAAGAAGATGGTATTTTATTTCACCAACGACCCCTACGTTCGCAAAAACATTTGGTTGGGAACTGCTCTTTTGAGCCATCAAAAACAAAGTGTCCAATAAGTGCCATTCCTTTTGAGCAATTTAGAGTTTGGCAATGGGTAAATACAGTTGAATATAACGGAAAGAAAATTTCACAAGAAGAAAAAGAGAAAATTGTTGAATTTTTGTATTCGAATGATAAATCTGAATTTAAAAAAATTAGAAAAGTAATTGGAAAGGAAAGTGCTGAATTTAAATTTAATTATAAAGACGATGATAAAATAGTTGGTACGCACACTATTTCTAATTTATCTAACAAAAAGTATTTTGGTAAAAAGTGGTTTGATTTTACAGCTAAAGAGCAGGAAGATATTTGGCACGTTTTGTATTTCTTTGATAGTAAATCAAATTTAAAAGAATACGCTGTCAAGAATTGGAATTTTACGGACGAGCAATCAGAATCTATTTCTAAGTTTAATGTAAAAGACACATATTCTAGTTTAAGCAGAAAAGCGATTACTAATATTTTGCCTTTCCTTAAAATCGGATTTACCTATGATGTTGCGGTAGTTTTAGGTGGGATTAGAAATGTTTTTGGATCTGATTGGGTTAAATTAACCGATGAAAAGAGAAATTTTTTAATAGATAATATTGAAGGAATTGTTCGCTCAAAAACTAAAGGTGGATTTATTGATGTTGTCAAAGATATTCTTCGAAATGATTATAACCTTTCGGATAATCAAATGAGAAAGTTATATCATCATTCTGCTACGATTGATGTTACTGAACTTCTTGAAAAACTTCCAATGGGTAAAGATGCCGATGCAGTAATTCAAGCTATTCGTAATCCAATTGTTATTACGGCTTTGTTTGAATTACGAAAATTAGTAAACGACTTAATTGATGAGCATGGCAAAATTGATGAAATAAAAGTTGAAATGGCGCGCGATTTAAAAATTTCTAAATTGCAGAGAAATAGAATTAGAAGAGATCAAAAACGATTAGAAAAGGAAAATGATCGAGTAAAAGAGGAAGTTTTACGATACACTAATTTATCGCACGACAACATTCTTAAGTTCAAACTTTGGGAAGAGTGTAAAAAAACCTGTCCCTATACTGGAAAAGCAATAGCAATTAATCAACTATTTTCTGGAGAAGTTCAAATAGAGCATATTCATCCATGGAGTCGGTCGCTTAATGATAGTTTTTCTAATAAAACATTATGTTTTGCAGACGAAAACAGAAACAAAGGAAATAAAACGCCATTTGAATGCTACGGAAATGACGATGCCAATTGGTCGAGTATAAAAGAACGTGCTTTAAAATTGTTTTCGGATACCAAGGAATATCCAACAGCATATCAAAAATTTAAAAAATTTGTGCAACAAAAGTTTGATGATGACTTTACATCACGACAACTTAATGATACAAGATACATAAGTAAAGAAGCTAAAAATTATTTGACAGCAATTTGTAAAAACGTACTTGTTTCTCCTGGTCAAGCCACATCAAATTTGCGCCAGAAATGGGGGATGAATAACATATTGAATGAACGAAATGAAAAAACTAGAGAAGACCATCGTCATCATGCTGTAGATGCTTTAGTGATGGCTTGTACTAAGATTTCGTATGTTCAAGAATTATCTAAATGGAATCGTTATAACAGAAATTATGATTTAAAGGAATTTCCAATGCCATGGGAAACTTTCAGATTTGATGCTGAAAAAGCGGTTGAAAAAATATTAATTTCTCACAAAAAAGTATCAAATGATATTACAGTTAGAACACATACAACAGAAAAAAACGGTATTAAATATAAAAATATTGGAGTTGCTGCTCGTGGACAACTGCACAAAGAAACCGTTTTTGGAAAAAGAAATTTTAATGGAGAGGAAGCGTTTCATGTAAGAAAACCAATTGATAGTTTAACGACTTTAAAACAAGTTGAAAAAGTCGTTGATTTAAGCACAAGGAAATTAATATTAAAAAGAATTCAAGAATTAGGTGGAGTTACAAAAGATAAAATTCCTGCAAATACTTTCTTTATTGTGAATGAAGATGGAATCAATCAACCGCAAATATTTTTGCCAAATAAAAATGGGCAGCCAGTTCCAATCTTAAAAGTAAGAATGAAAGAGAATATTGGTGGAGCCGAAAAGTTAAAGGAGGATATTAATCAGTGGGTAAATCCAAGAAATAACCATCACGTTTTAATTTATAAAGACGAAAAAGGAAATCTAAAGGAGCAAGTTGTTACATTTTGGACAGTCGTCGAAAGAAGAAGAACAGGAGAAAGTGCTTATAAATTACCTTCTGATGGGAAAGAAATTGTAACTACATTACATATAAATGATATGTTTTTGTTAGGAATAAAAGAAGAGGAGATTAATTGGGAAAAACCTGATTATGATGTGTTGAAAGAACATTTGTTTAGAGTGCAGAAGTTAACATCAGGAGATTATTTCTTTAGAAAACATAAATCATCAACAATTATTGATTTAGATTATAAACAAATTAGAGGTTTTGGAGATGGAAAAACAGGATGGTTTACTTTTAATCCAATAAAAGTTAAGATTTCAGTTTCAGGAAAAATTAGTAAAGTTTAAACTATTTGGTGTAAATTTACACCAGTATAAAATATTTTAATATGACACGACAAAGCATCACTTTAGCCAAACAAAATGATGATTGGTTAAAGAATCAAGTAACGGAACAAGAGTTCACTAGCAAGAGTGAAGCAATTAACTATCTCATAAAAAAAGCCCGTTCACAAGATGAATTCTATGAATTTGTGCGCAACAAAATTGAAAAATCCGAAAAAAGTGGCTATAGTACTTTGACAAAAGAAGAACTTTTAGCAAAAATAAAAAGTAAGTACAAGAATGTATAATTATGTTCTGACAAAAGATGTAGAAGATGATTTAGATCGAATTCACGAATATGGTGTTGCCAGATTCGGAATGCTTCAAGCAGATAAATATTATGAAATATTTTTTGATTCTTTTGAGAAAATCGCATCAAATCCGTTTATGTTTCCAAATTCAGAAAATCTGAATAAAGGTTATCGATTTTGTGTTTGTGGTGTCGATACAATTTTTTATAAAATTGTTAGCGATGATTTGATAGAAATTGTTGCAATTGTAGGTAGACAAAATTTTTAAAAGTTCATTGACATAAGTTTTTCCAACTCTTAAACAGCCAAACCACAACTGAAAGTTATGGCATCCGCCCAGCAGGGATGCAGTAACTTTCAGTTGTGGTTTGATTAAAGATTAGAAAACACGATATTTTTGCCGCTTGAGCAGCTAACCATCGTGAGGTTGTGGTTTGATTAAAGATTAGAAAACACGATATTTTTAGCAGCTCACGGAATGATCCTGTGCTGTTGTGGTTTGATTAAAGATTAGAAAACACGATATTTTCTCTCTTCTATGAAATACATCCTTTCTTGTTGTGGTTTGATTAAAGATTAGAAAACACGATATTGTCAGGGTTATTCAATAAACCATTCTCATTGTTGTGGTTTGATTAAAGATTAGAAAACACGATATTTTTGTCATTAAAATGAGGAACGCCCGCAGTGTTGTGGTTTGATTAAAGATTAGAAAACACGATATTTCG
>JBBSRP010000047.1:0-15989 GCA_038242935.1 Flavobacteriales bacterium | reverse complement strand
AGAAATTCCCTGCCAAAGTTCAAATTTTTGTCAAGCCGCCGCCGGGCTGTCCACTATATCTTTACTGCCAGAAATAATTGTTTTTATATTTCAAGTTTCTATTTGGCAGTAAAGGATGCCGCTCCCATCCCTAACACGAAAGGACCTTGGTATAGATGTATCTCTTCCAGCAAATCTGAATAAACAAGACACTCTATTCGCGTCTTATTTATTATTAAAATGATTAAACTATAAATGAAGGCGAAAGTGAAATCAAACACGTTATATTAATTACCCATACTTTAAGTCTTAGATTTAACATCATATTAAACAGAACCATTAAAATTAAATTTATTTTTGATAAAAGCAACTTGTAGATATGAAAGCTGATCTAATTATACAGAATAAAAAAATAGAACTAATTCAATGGCTGTCAACTATTGAGGATTTAGCTGTGCTTAACAAGGTTGGTGAGTTAAAAAAGCAAGAAAATCAAGATTTTTGGCAATCCATATCTGAAAATGAAAAAGATTCCGTTGAGCAAGGACTAGAGGATGCTAATTCTGGAAAATTAAATTCTCATTCACAAGCAAGAAAACTTTATGACAAGTGGTTATAAAATCTTTTGGGCAGATTTAGCATTAAGCGAATTAGAAAATACAATTGTATATCTGCAAGATAATTGGACTGAAAAGAGTTGCGTAACCTTGCATTAGAAATTGAAAATACTTTAAAGCTACTTTCTAATAATCCCAATTTATTTCAAGTTTCAGATATTAAGAAAGAAATACGAAGAGTTGTCGTTGCAAGACACAATACTTTGTATTATCGAGTTACAAATGATACGATTGAAATTCTTTCTTTCTTTTCAAATCGTCAAAATCCAAAAAGTAGATTGTGGAAATAATAGTAAAATCATTTGAAATCAGTAAGATGAACTTTGGTTTTAGTACTTATTTCTTCTTCGTTTTAATTGCCTATTCAATTTTCCAGTTTACTGCTCCTAAATCTAAAACGCCATTCATTTCGATTTCGAGCCAATCTTCTATTGGCGTACAACATAAATTAATACTGCATCCAGAAAGACTATCCGACAACCCATTTAATTCAGCTCCTCTTTTTTTGTGCGCCTCCATTTTTTCGTATTGTGCATCGGTCAGTTCTATTATGATCTTTTTCATATGATTGAAATTTTAGTTGAGGTATTATTTGTCAAAATTATACCATAATACCGCCAAAACGTGTCGGTGAAAAAATTTTGTTTTATTTTATTTCGAAGCTGTTTTAAATTTTTCTAAGTTAGAAATTAAAGAATGATTCAATTGGCTAATAAAAAATCCTTCAAAATTTGTACCTTCGTAAGTCACTTAAAAATTGAGTATTATGGATTTAGCAACTAGAAAATATAATTTTATACAGAAGCTATTTGAAGTAGACGAAAGTGTTTTTGATAAGCTAGAGGAATTTCTAAATCACACTAAAGAAATTAAATCGATTACTATTGCTCAATATAATCTCGAATTAGACCAAGCAAATTCAAGAATAGAAAAAGGAGATTTCTTTACTAGTGAAGAAGTTGAGAAGAATGTAGCTGAATGGTAAGTAGTAGAAGCATAGTTGGGATAAAATGGCTTTCAAGCATTTCAAAGAAATTTATGGTAGCTTAAGAAAAGAAAAGAATTTCAGCTATGCGATAAAAATTTAAACTGCAATTTTAAGAAATGTCAACGAATTACTAGTCAATCCAGAGATTTACTAGCAGGATAAGTTCAGGATTGATAATGACGGAACTTATAGGGCATTTGAAAATTTTAAACATAAAGTTGCGTATAGAATTACTGAAACTCAAATAAGAATATTGCTAATTAGACATACAAGTCGAGAACCAATAGAATATTAACCGCCGAGAAACCAGCGTTTTTTTTTATGTTTAGACAGAGTTGATCTTCCAGTCTCACAACAGAGCAAAAAAAGCAGTTTCCCTCTGATGATTTCCATTCTATATTTTTTTTTCAATTAAAGATACACCCCATTTCTTCGTACCTTGTCAATCATCAAAATAATTCAAAACCCATCTATGAAAACCGCATTAATAATAGGAAGTACAGGATTAACAGGATCGCACTTGCTCCAACAACTTCTAGAAAGTAACGAATACGACAAAGTAATCAGCTTTTCGAGAGAAGTAGAAGTCAAGCATCCAAAGCTGGTCAATCATATTGTTGATTTTGATAAGCCGGAAGAATACTGTGACCTTGTAAAAGGAGACGACTTTTTCTGCACAATCGGAACAACCATCAAAAAAGCAGGAAGTGAAGAAGCTTTTAGAAAAGTAGATTTTGTATTTCCAAAGAATTTTGCAAAGTGCGCTATGGACAACGGCATTTCGCAATTTCTGATAATCTCTGCCTTGGGAGCAGATTCAAAAGCTTCCAATTATTATATGAAGACAAAAGGTGAAATAGAAGATTTTCTAAAAGAGTCGAAGTTCAAAAGTGTAGCTATTATGCAGCCCTCCTTGTTATTAGGAGATCGAAAAGAATTTAGATTTGCAGAGAAAATTGGTGGCGCAATTATGAAATTATTTTCATTTGCTTTTGTAGGTTCATTAGCAAAATATAAAGCTATCGAATCCAAAACCCTTGCGAATGCACTATTTATTATTGCCCAAAAGAACGTTGCTGGATTTACAGTTTACCAATCAGATACAATCCAAAAAATTGGAGAAGCAGAATAGACTGCGCGTTCCACAATAATAAAAAGTATTTTCAAATTCTATATGTAAAAAAAAGACCACTAGATGGTGGTCTTCGATTGCAAATATGTAATGTGCATATTAAAGTGCAGAGATAATTACCCTTTGTACAAAATCATTAGCATTTAAAAAAGTTATTTTTTTTCTAAATACTTCTAAGGTAATAATGTCTTTCAATTTACTAAAACATTCGTTAGCGAAAGAGTTGGTAACTACTCCAACACCTTCAAAGTCTAAGTAAATTTTCTCGTTTGATTCAACCTTTTCAATAATTGAGCCACGAATTTTAGCTCCTAAATCTCTAGTGCCAAGACTTGGACTAATATCTTTAAAAAAAATTGTATGTGTCATTTTGCTTATTATTAAAGTGCGAAGTTATTAATAATTTGTTGATAACTATTATCTGAATGTAATAAATTTTTGTCTATAAAAAAATTATTCAAATAGATTTTCAAATACTTGTTGTTTGTAATCGTAATTTGGACTTGTAAATTCGGTGTAGTCGACTTCAACATTTGTATTTATTCTTAGATAGACGCAAGTACCTTGCCAATGGTTAATATCTTCAATGGCGGTTTCTGTCTCGCTTACGTTGAGTCTTTTGTTGCCAGAAATTAAGCTCAACCAACCCTTATTAAGTCGTATAAAAGATGCAGTTGCATACAATCCGTGACCTTGTCCTTTGCCATTAGTTACACCACTTTCAATACACTTCGTTAGTGCCTCTTCTTCTGTAAAATTATGGTTCAAATTTAACGACTTATGTATTCCCATTCCATAATCGCATACAATTAATCTAATAGAGTTTAGATTGCCAAAATACTGAGCAACGACCCAGCCAACTTTTTCCTCTGTATGATTTAATACATTATCCAAGATTTCATTGAAGCAGTAATCTAAGCTAGCGTATACATTATCATTAATTGAGCCTTTAGATTTTAATACCTTCAGAATGCTATTTAAAACATCTAACTGATTTTCTGAAGTGTATTTTTGTATGTGAACTGCATTTGTAGGGTTGATTTTTTGTATTTCAACAGGTAATTTTATATTTAAATTTTCAAAAAAACTCATTTTTGTCAAATATATAATTACTTGATTGTTAGGAGCAAATCTTACTTTTCCTGTTATTTTACAACCATTGGTCTCGATATACTTAAGTGAGCAAAGTATTAAAATAGCATAGTCTGGGTATATAAAATCGCAATTGGAAAAATCAATTATTAAATAAGTATTAGGGTTTTCATTATAATGCTCCACCAGCAAATTGCAATATTTTATTGTTTCTCTATAAGATTTTGAAAAATCACTGATTTTTAAAACATATTCCTCCATCTGTACAATTTCATCAAAAGTACTAAAAAATAGTTTCTACTTTTATTTAATTACTCAAGTATAGATTGTTATATCTAAAATAGTTGAAGTGAATTTCTTTATTTTTTAGATAATTCAGATTTGCAGAGAAAATTGGCGGCGCAATTATGAAATTATTTTCATTTGCTTTTGTAGGTTCATTAGCAAAATACAAAGCTATCGAATCAAAAACCCTTGCCAGTGCAATGTTTATAATTGCTCAAAAAAGCACGTCAGGATTTACCGTTTATGAATCAAATAAGATCCAAGAAATTGGAAAAGCAGAATAGTCTTCTTTTTTAAAGGTGATAAATGTCATTTGGTTAGGTTAATTTTGAGCTTACCTTTATAAATAATTAAAACACCTATTACTATGAAAAACAATGTATCGGTTGATTCAATAATGACAAGGAATTTGATCACGCTTAAAGCAAATGACGAATTGTCTCACGCCGAATCTCTTTTCAAAAAGAATAAAATTCGACACATTCCTGTCGTAGAGAATGGTGCAATCATCGGAATGTTGAGTTATACAGATTTACTTCGTATTTCATTTGTAGATGCAGTGGATGATGACGCCGAAGATGTAGATGCTGAAGTATACAACCTGTTTACGATGCGCCAAGTAATGACAAAAAATGTAATAACAATCACTCCCGAAACTACTATTAAAGAAGCTGTGCAAATATTTCTAGAAGGAGAATTTCACGCTCTGCCAGTTGTAGACGGTGGGAAAATCAGTGGAATAGTTACTACAACTGATTTGCTTAGATACTTTATTAGCGAATAATATTTTTAAGGTTTTTTTTAAAACCAGATTTTTTTTTGATAGGGAAATACTGAAATGAAAGAGGACTGAGGTCTAAATTTGTTTCAGTATTTTTTTTGACTTCTTACTCCATATTTCGAAACGTAATTATAATCTGAAATACTCAAAACTATTACAAGTCAAAAAACACTATTTTTGTATGAATCTATTTTTGCGACTATATGAAAATTTCAAAAAAAATCCTGATTATCTTAGGATTCATATTTCTACTTTTGGTTCTGCTAGATGTTGGACTTAATGCGTATATAAAAAATAAGTTGCCAGAACTTCTAAACTCAAAAGAAGACGCGGCGTTTCATATTTCATATAAAGATGCTGATTTCTCACTGCTAAAAAGAAGAATTAGCGCGACAGAAGTGAAAGTGATTCCTTCTGAAAGTCTCGAAAACCCAGCGTTGAAGAAAGGAATTTTCGCAGTAGTGCAATCGATGGAAATTATAAATATTGATCTTTATAAAATCGTTTTCAAAAACACCATCAAAGCTCAGAAGTTAATCGTTTTGCAGCCAAAAGCGATTATGTTCGAGTCTGCCGTCGAAAAGGAAAAACCAAAATCAAATGCCACCGACCTTATTAATAAGATAATTTACGTTTCTAATATTGTTATTAAAGATGGAACTTTTCAAATTATCAACGATAGTGAGGATACAGCGAAGTTGAACGTTGCCAATATCGATATTGAAATACAAGGAATTCTTATTTCAGACAAAAGTTTGAGCAGAAAATTGCCCTTTGATTTCTCGTCCTACAATTTTTCCTGTGATAGTGTTTATTACCGTCCATCAAAGGAATATCATTTATCTGCAAAAAATATTAAGACCAATAACAACAGTCTAACAATAGAGAAATTCGCTTATTCACCTGAGTTTTCTCGTCCAGAATTCGTAAAAAGAATGAAGACCGAGAAAGATATTTTCGGAATTCAGGCTGATACCATAAAAGTGAATAATATGAAATGGGGATTTGTGAACGAAGAATTTTTCTTTAAAAGCGAATCCCTAGTTGCCGAAAATCCTCAGGCAGATATCTACAGGCCAAAAATGCCAGTTGACGATTTGACGAGAAAAAAGATGTATTCGGAATTATTGAGAGGAATTCCATTCGATATGAAGATTGATACGCTCAAACTCAACAACGCCAAATTAATCTACGAAGAAGAAAAAAGTTTTGACAAAGGCCCTGGGATTTTGATTTTCGATCGTTTTTATATGAAAACAACAGGAATTACAAGTGCTTATAAGCAGAAAAAAGTTGAGGATGTAAAGATCCGCATCGACTGTAGATTTATGAAAGTATCTCCCTTTAAGGTTAACTGGAGCTTTAACGTCCTTGACAAATCAGACGCTTTTAATATCAACGGGACGATTTTTAATTTTCCTGCTGCAGATTTAGCGGTGTTTACCAAGCCATATACTAATACTCAAATGGAAGGAGTATTGAAAGAAGTAAGGTTTAATTTCACTGGAAATAATCAGATGTCTGGAGGTGTATTCGAACTGAAGTACGATGATCTGAAAGTAGAAGTGTTCAGAAAAGATCGAAAGCGTAAAAATAAAGTTGTCAGCGCTATTGCGAATATATTCGTAAAGAAAAGTAGCAAAGAAGAACTCAAGAAAGTTGATGTTGAGGTCGAGCGCATAAAAGAAAAGTCATTTTTCAATCTTTTATGGATTGCAATCGCCGATGGTTTAAAACAAATTCTGATTTAATTTTTTGAGCAATGTCAAAACTTCTCACAATTGCACATCGTGGATTCACCGAATCTTTTCCTGAGAATACTCTTGAAGCTTTTGCTGCTGCTGTAGAAAATAATTTCGACGCTATCGAACTTGATGTGCAATTTTCTGCAGACGGACATTCAATAGTTTTTCACGACGAAAATCTAAGTCGGTTAACTGGCAATTTTGCAGAAGTAAATGATTTAGCTTTGCTACAGCTGAAAGAGCTTAGAATTGATCAAAAATATACGATTCCAACTTTGTCTGAAGCTTTAAAAGTCATCGACAGAAAATTGACGCTCATTGTCGAAATCAAAGATAAAAAAGCGGTTCAAGAAGTTGTAAACCAGATTGAGAAGTCAATCAAAGATGATTTTTGGAACTACAATCAGTTTATAATTTCATCATTTGATTGGACAGTTTTGACTGAAGTTTCTAAGTTGAATTCAGAAATTAAGATTGGCGTTTTAACTTATAACGAATTAAAAAAAGCTTTGGCTTTCGCCGAAAGAATAAAAGCAGATTGCATTTTTCCACATTTTTCTCTTCTAAAAGCTGAAATTTGCGATGAGATATCTGAAAAGAATATAAAAATTTATCCTTGGACAGTCAACGACAGTGATGATATCCAAAGAATGAAAACTTTAAAAATCAACGGAATAATTAGTGATTTTCCGCAGAATATATGATGCACAGATTTGATGTTATAATAGTAGGCGGTGGCGCGGCAGGATTTTTTTGCGCTATAAATGCAGCTCAGAAAAATCCAAAATTAAAAATCGCAATTTTAGAAAGAGGAAGTTCAGTTTTAGAGAAAGTCCGAATTTCTGGCGGTGGACGTTGCAATGTCACGCACTCGTGTTTTGCTGCAAACGATTTGGTGAAATTCTACCCTCGAGGGGAAAAAGAATTGCGTGGCCCATTTCACACTTTCGGTGCAAACGATACCGTCGAATGGTTTAAAAATCAGGGAGTCGCACTCAAAACTGAAGCGGATGGTCGAATGTTTCCAACTACTGATTCATCCCAAACTATAATAGACTGTTTTCTTTCGGCGACAGCCAAGTACAATGTTCAAGTTCTCACAGCACAAAGCGTTCAGTCATTATTCAAGAAAGATGATTTGTGGAAAGTGGAGACAAAAAACGATCAATACATTTGCGAAAAATTAGTGATTGCAGCTGGAAGCAACCCTAAATTATGGCAGATGTTGGAGGAATTTGACCATACCATTATTCCAGCTGTTCCTTCATTATTTACTTTCAACATCAAAGACTCTCGAATCAAAGAACTTCCGGGAATTGCTTCAGAAGCAGAGGTAAAAGTTTTGGGAACCAAATTATCTTCGGCAGGACCTTTATTAATTACGCATTGGGGAATGAGCGGACCAGCGATTTTAAAACTTTCGGCTTGGGGCGCTAGAATTCTAGCAGAGAAGAATTATCAATTCAAAATCCAGGTCAATTGGCTTGCGGGTCAAGATCGCGATAAGGTTGAGAAAACTATAATGGGATTAAAGCTTAGCAATGCTAAGAAAAATGTGCGTTCTCATTCGCCATTTCCTTTTCCAGGACGTCTTTGGGATAGCTTGACCGATGCTTCTGGAATTGGCGCAGATTGCAAATGGGCAGATCTAAACAAAAAGCAAACATCAGCTTTATTAAATGAGTTGACTTCTGGTGAATATCAGGTAAATGGCAAAAGTACTTTCAAGGAAGAGTTCGTAACCGCAGGAGGAGTAAACTTGAAAGAGGTAAACTTCAAAACTATGGAAAGCAAAAAACACGAAAGCCTTTACTTCGCAGGAGAAATTCTAAATATTGATGCAATAACAGGTGGTTTTAACTTCCAAAATGCTTGGACTACCGCTTTTATCGCTGCAAATGCGTTGGCTTAATTTAGCTATTTATAAACCAAATAGTTCCAGAAACCGCCGTGATAAAAGCAAGCCAAAACAAATAAGGAATAAATAGTACCCCCGAGAATTTATTGATCTGTCCAAATTGAACATACGTTTCGTAAGCAATCAGCCAAGTCAAAGCGATTTCGATTGTTGCCAGCAACGGGTTTTTGAGGTTAAAAAATAAATAAGCCCAAAGGATCGCGAGTGCAAGTTGAATCCAAAAGTATAACATTCCTTTACGTACAAGCTCTGGTTTTCGCTCTATTTCAGCGTAGAATAATCCTCCGCCAAGACCAATTAGTATAAAGAAAAATCCCCAAATAGGAGCGAAAATTTCTTTAGGTGGAGCAAATGAAGGTTTTGTAATTGTTTCATACCAAGTTTGCAGTCCGTAGTCCGCAATCTGATTCCAGAAATAAGCTCCCGCAAGACAGGTCACAATCATCACAACAATCTTTATATACTTATTCATTTGATTTTTTTACGCTGCGGCAAATTTAGGTAGGAGCGAATCAATTGTAGTGCATAAATCAGAATATTTTTGAGTTTCGGTATATTTCAAAATTCTCTTTCAAAGTTTCGCTTATTTGCAGCAATGCTTTAGAGATTGCGATATGCTCCATTCAATTGTCAAAAAACAATTATCTTTGTCTCGAACTTATATTTTTTGAAGATGGTACCCCACGATTTTGTCGCTGCAATGCCTGCAAATATGGCTATACAAGGAGAATTTGAATCAAGTGCGCCAAGTAATATCGCACTTGTAAAATATTGGGGCAAACTCGCCAATCAGATTCCTGCAAATCCATCTTTGAGTTTTACACTCAGCAATTGCAAGACAATTACAAAACTTGGTTACAGGCCTATTGAAGCACAAAGTGATTTTTCTTTTGATTTTCGTTTTGAGGGTCAGCCCAAACAAAGTTTCAGACCAAAAATTCAGCAGTTTCTGGAACGCATTTTTGTGTATCAGCCGTTTTTGAAGAATTTTCATTTTTTTATAGATACCGAAAATACTTTTCCGCATAGTTCGGGAATTGCTTCTTCTGCATCTGGAATGGCGGCTTTGGCTGTAAATCTAATGCGTTTAGAAAATGAGTTAAATCCAAAGATGACCGAAGATTATTTCTATAAAAAAGCTTCCTTCCTCGCCAGATTAGGATCGGGAAGTGCTTGCCGAAGTATTCAAGGCGAAGTCGTTGTCTGGGGAAAGACAGATTCGATTGCAAAAAGCAGTGATTTATACGGAATTTCCTTTGCAGAAAAAGTTCACGATAATTTCAAAAACTACCAAGACACAATTCTACTTGTAGACAAAGGAGAGAAGCAAGTGAGCAGTACTGTTGGTCACGATTTGATGAATGATCACCCTTTTGCGGAAGCTCGATTTGAACAAGCACACAAAAATTTAGCCGCTCTCAAAGAGATCTTAAAAACCGGAAATCTCGAGCAATTTATAGCACTTGTAGAGAGTGAAGCCTTGACTTTGCACGCAATGATGATGAGTTCAAATCCGTATTTCATCTTGATGAAACCTAATACATTGCAGATAATTGATGCAATTTGGAAATACAGATCAGAGACAAAAGCACCTATTTGTTTCACGCTAGATGCTGGTGCAAACGTGCATTTGCTATATCCGGAGTCTGCGAAGGAAGAGGTGTTGGCATTTATTAAGAATGATTTAGTTGGCTATTGCCAAAATGAGCATTATATTTGTGATGAGATGGGTAATGGTAGCATTTTACTTTAGTACAAAAAGACTCATTATTATATCTCAATCGCCCCAAACAAATTAAATACGGTACGTATGAAAGGACCTTTATTTTACTCAAAAATTCTTTTATTTGGAGAATACGGAATTATCAAAGATTCCAAAGGGCTTTCTATACCTTATAATTTTTTTAAAGGGGCATTGAAAACCGAAGAAAATGATTCGGTAGCAGCACAAAAATCAAATGAATCGCTTCGTCGTTTTGCAGCATATATTGCAGAAATTGACAGCAGTATTGTAACTTTTGATTTGCAAAGTTTGCAGTCAGATCTTGAAGAAGGGATGTATTTTGACTCAAGTATTCCGCAAGGATATGGAGTAGGAAGTAGTGGTGCACTTGTTGCTGCTATTTACGATAAATATGCTCTAGCTAAGATTACAGTTTTAGAAAATCTGACGCGCGAAAAGTTGCTTCAACTCAAGATTATTTTCTCTCAAATGGAGAGCTTTTTCCACGGAAAAAGTTCAGGTCTTGACCCATTAAATAGTTACCTAAGTATTCCAATTCTTATCAATTCGCACGATAATATTGAGGCGACAGGAATTCCTACACAAAGTTTTGACGGTAAAGGTGCTGTGTTTTTATTAGATTCAGGGATTGTAGGAGAAACCGCTCCAATGGTAAATATCTTTATGGAAAATCTAAAAGATAAAGGTTTCCGTAAAATGGTAAAAGACGAATTTGTAAAATATACCGATGCCTGCGTAGAAAACTTCCTTGGTGGCGACATTAAATCGTTGTTTACAAATACCAAGCAGTTGTCAAAAATCGTACTTAACAATTTTAAACCAATGATTCCTGAGCAATTCCACGGACTTTGGCAACAAGGAATTGATAGTAATGATTATTACTTGAAACTTTGTGGCTCTGGCGGCGGTGGTTATATCCTTGGATTTACAGAAAATATTGACAAAGCAAGAGAATCGCTAAAAGACCATAAACTAGAAGTAGTTTATCAATTTTAGTCCAGAATCTTTCTTGTACGCTCCGCCACTTTCTAACATAATTATGTAAATACGCATCAATGATCAGCAGAAGGAACAAACTTCTTTTAATGAAAATCGTCAGTTTGTTTTCAGTGGTGCGAGGCTATAATATTCCAATTATTATTCTTGCTCAATATCTTTCAGCGATATTTATTTTGGCTCCAGATATGTCCGCAGTCGAAATTTTATTGGATTGGCGACTGTTTCTCATCGTTTTTGCATCATCACTAACGATTGCTTCGGGTTATATAATAAACAATTTTTACGATTCACAAAAAGATTTGATCAACAGACCACGAAAGTCAATGTTGGACAGACTAGTAAGTCAGAAGACAAAACTCTACGTTTATTTCGGCGTCAATTTTGTAGTATTTTTTATGTCTTTGTTGGTTTCTTGGCGAGCTGCATTATTTTTTTCAGGATATATTTTCCTGATTTGGTTCTACTCACACAAAATAAAAAAGTTCACATTCATCGGAAATTTGATGGCTGCAATGATGGCGGTATTGCCATTTTTCGCCATTCTTTTTTACTATAAAAATTTCTATCAAGTAATTTTTGCCCACGCCACATTCCTCTATTTGCTGCTATTAATTCGTGAAATGGTCAAGGATTTAGAGAATTTATCCGGAGATTTCGTCGCAAATTATCGCACGGTTCCAGTGGTTTTTGGAGAAGGCAAATCAAAGGAAATCATTAGCGTTTTGACACTGTGCAGCATCATTCCAGTCTACCTTTTGATCGAAGTTTTTGAAATCGGCTATATGGACATCTATTTTTACTGCAGCCTGATCGTACTCTTATTTTTCATCATAAAGCTATGGAAATCCTCCACAAAAGCCGATTATGTAAAGCTACATAATGCATTGAAAATACTTGTAGTCGCAGGCGTTTTCAGCATTGTTTTGATAGATCCCGCCGTTTTATTTCACGGCCGAAAAATCTTACTTCAACTCTATATTTAAGTTAGAAATATAGTTATTTTTTGGGCGCATACCTCGCCATAACGCTTATTGCTACCATAGAAATTCACGTAGGCTCGGCACCGGGCTGTCCGTTATATCTTTGCTGCCACAGCCAATATTTTAACATTGAAAATTTCGTTAGGCAGCAAAGGATGCCACTGCCATCCCTTGCGCGGGGAAATCGAAAAAATCGAAATGATCTAAAAAATTGAAATGAATTAGAAAATTAAAAAATTGAAATAATCCAAAAAATCGAAATTAAAAGATGGCGAATAATTCGGAAGTGACTGGGCTTAAGCCCATTCCTATTGATCCAAGTTTGTGAATGCCTTTTGCGAATACATTTTTGAATTATAACTTGATCGTCCAGAATGGTGTTAGCATTTACCTACGCGCAAGTTTGTCATTTCGACGAAAGAGACCCAATCAGAGCGAACGGGCGAAGCAAATCATATAATATTGGTTTCTATTATTATTAACTCGACTGTTGCGTTAATGAGTAATTTCAACAATCATAATTTCGCATTTAGATAAATGGGGCGGAGTCTGATTATGTGATTTCTCCCTTTGGTCGAAATGACAAGTTTGCGGAAAAAGTTTGCGGATAAAATTTGGAAAAACTATGTTGTCTTAAAGTTTAACCGTCTGGTGTGGTGTTATATTCTACTCGTAAGTTTGTCATTTCGACGAAGGAGACCCGAGCAAAGCGAACAGGCGGAGCAAATCACATAATATTGACTTTTATTTTCATCTAAATATTAATTAGGTTTATAAATCCGAAATTTATTTATCAATAGGCTGGATCTTCAGATGGAGTATTATATAATCCCCGAATTCCATCACAATATTTCAATAATGCTCAAGTGCCCTAGCCCTGATAGTAGCGGAAATCCTTTTGGCCTCTTTTTTTAGAGGCAAAAAGATTGGGAGTGGATAGCAGGAAATGGCTCCAAAAAAAAATTATGTTCTTTCAATATTTTATTCCGCAATCTATTTATCAATAGACTCCATTTTTAAATGGAGGAAATAAAATTATACTCTAATTATCAATCAGTTCGCATTCAGATGGCTATGAAAATACTTCTGATAAAAGCCGACAAAGTGAAATATTTAAATACTATCTTTGCAAAAATTTTAGAATTTATGAATAATAGGGACGGTGGAAATAAAAGAGGTGGTGCGGGGCGCCCAAAAGGTGTTGGACGACCAAATTCTAGCAAGCCAAAACCTCCAATGCAAAAACGTGCGCAAGGACCTAAAAAGGTAAAGCCAGACACGAAGACTGCAGATAAATCGGCTGAAAAAGTTTCTGAGAAGGTTGCAAAAACACCAAATCAGGCACCTAAAAGAGCCAAGACGAATCCGGATGAAATCAGGTTAAACAAATATATTTCCAATTCCGGTGTATGCTCGCGTAGAGATGCTGACATCTATATCACATCTGGAAACGTGAAGGTAAACGGTGTTGCCGTTACTGAAATGGGATACAAAGTAATGCCTGGAGATGTGGTGAATTTTGATGGGACAACGCTTACACCAGAGCGCAAAGAGTATTATGTACTTAACAAACCTAAGAATTTCACTACTTCTGTAGATGAAAACGAATTACACAGAAATGTTTATGAACTTGTAAGAAGTGCAACCAATGCACGCATTCAGCCAGTCGGAAGAATGGACAAGAACACAACAGGATTGTTGCTTTTCACGAACGATACGGATATGATTCGTAAATTTAGTCTTCCAAATCAGAAGTCTGCGAAAATTTATCATGTGTCTTTGGATAAGAACTTGCGATTTGAAGATCTTGAGAAAATTGCTGGTGGTGTTACCCTTGACGGACACAGGCTGGCAGTTGAAGAAGTGTCTTATATTGACAATGAGCCAAAAACTGAAATCGGATTGAAATTACGCACATCTAACGTAAAAGTAGTTCGTGCGATTTTTGAAAGCTTTAAATATGACGTTATCAAAGTGGATCGCGTTTCGTTTGCAGGTTTGACAAAAAAGAATTTACCTCGTGGTAACTGGAGAGCTCTTACTGAGCAAGAAGTTATCAACTTAAAAAATATGTAAGCTACAAATTGTAGTATTTATAACCGCTGGAGTTTCTTTAGCGGTTTTTTTATTTTCAACAAATCCCACCACACTATTTTCTCAATAATGTCGAAGCTATAAATTAAGTATTACTTCTACTCATAAAAACAATCATCCTAATTGAAGAAAATGAAATAAAAGGCAGAGCCGTAGGCTCGACTTTATTGTAGCGCAGGATTTCAATCCTGCGAAAATGAATGATCTAAGAACAAAAAAGAGCCGTAGGCTCGGATTTATGATTTTTCCGATAAATTTCGCGCATCGATTAAATATTTTTTTTAAATTGAATTTTTGCGAAATATTCATCGTTTAAATTGGAGGGGTTGTTCGTATGGAACTTAAAGATTCAATCATCATATCTACAACGGATTAAAATCCGTTGTTACAACAATGGTCATCTCTACGGGATTTAATAGATGAAATAAAAATGTGTTGATTCTTTTTAAAAAAATTGGTCAATCCCTTTGAAGGAGATTTAATAATTGAAGTACATTTGCCAATTAACCAGCAGTAGGCTTCTGCTATATTTCAAAAAATTGATATGACTCCAAATAGTTTACAGCAAATTGCTTTTAAGTGGTTTGATGCCTTTAATTCGCATAATCTTGATCAACTTTTATCACTTTATGACGATTATGCTGAACATTATAGTCCAAAGATAAAAGTTAGAAAACCTGAAACCAAGGGCAAAGTAAGTGGAAAACAGGCGCTTTCTGAATGGTGGAGGGATGCTTTTGATAGATTGCCAACATTGCATTATAAAGTGACCTCGCTTACTGCAAATGAGCGCCACGTATTTATGGAATATCTACGTCAGGTTGATGGAGAAGAAGATATGATGGTTGCCGAAGTTTTGGAAATTAGAGATGGGATGATTATCGCATCGCGGGTTTATCACGGATAAAAAAAACCTTGTAGATATTCGATGAATCGAATATCTACAAGGTTTTTTACCGATAGCGTATAGCGAAACTACAACTTGAGTCCGCGTCTCTTAAGCAACGGTTTAACTTCAGGCTCTTGCCCTCTAAATTTCTTGTAAAGAGTCATAGCATCTTCCGTACCGCCTTTTTCTAGAATGTTTTCTCTAAATCTTTTAGCTAGTTCAGGATTGAACAATGAGGTCTTCTTAAATGCGTCAAAAGCATCAGCGTCCAGAACTGCAGCCCAAATATAGCTATAATAGCCAGCTGCATAACCACCCGAGAATACGTGCGTATAGTATGTGCTTCTGTATCTAGGTATAATCGCATCTGTCAGACCAATACTTTCCAAAGCTTGCTTTTCAAAGGTTGCCGCATCTACTGTTATTGGTTTGCTCTGGGTGTGGTAGTCCATATCCAAAATTGCAGCTGCTAGATATTCGACAGTTGCAAAACCTTGGTCAAATGTACCCGCTTTTTGAAATTTTGCAATTAATCCGTCTGGCATCACTTCTCCAGTTTTATAATGACGGGCGTACATTTTAAGCACTTCGGGATCTGTAGCCCAATTTTCCATTATTTGAGACGGAAGCTCTACAAAATCACGACTTACGCTGGTTCCTGATAAACTTTTGTAATTGACATTTGATAAAAGTCCGTGAAGACCGTGTCCAAATTCGTGGAAGAAAGTTGTCGTTTCGTCAAAGGT
>JBBSRP010000046.1:0-16037 GCA_038242935.1 Flavobacteriales bacterium | reverse complement strand
TAAAATTAGGCCTTTTTCTTGGCATTTCAGTATAACGTTGTCACAAATTTCTGGTTTCTCGGTCATTGCAGCTAGCATTAAGCCGCGACCTCGAACATCAGTAATCAAAGGATGTACCAAAAGAGAGCGGAATAATTTTTCTTTCTCTAATGTCTGCGGTATCAGTGATGTCTCTGTGATTTCTTTTAATGTTGCCAAACACGCTGCCGCTATGACAGGATGACCGCCAAAAGTTGTTATATGACCCATCTTCGGATTATTGCTTAGCAAATCCATATATTCTGAAGATGAAACGAAAGCACCTACTGGCATTCCACCGCCCATACCTTTGCCAATTACGATAATGTCAGGAACAACATCATAATTTTCAAACCCAAATAACTTTCCAGTTCGTCCAAATCCTGGCTGAATTTCATCAATAATCATCAGTGCACCAACTTCTTCGCAACGCTGTTTTACTTTCTTCAAAAAGTTATTTTCAGGCTGAATAAATCCGGCGCCACCTTGAATACTTTCCAGAATAATCGCTGCGGTTTTTGTTGTTATTTTCTGAATATCATCTTCATTATTGAAATCAATAAACTCCACATCTGGAATAAGTGGGAGGAAAGGTTTCTTGCGCTCTTCGTGTTCCATTACACTCATTGATCCCATCGTGTTTCCGTGATAGGCATTTCTGCAAGAAATAAACTGAGATCTCCCAGTAACTCTTCTAGCTAGTTTTAGCGCTCCTTCTGTTGCTTCTGTCCCTGAATTTACTAGATATGTCTTATTAAGTGCCGGCGGAAGTAGTGAAGCTAATAATTTGCAATATTCTACCGCTGGACCTTGCGCGTATTCGCCATATACCATCACGTGAGAATATAAATCTAACTGCTTTTTTATAGCATCATTTACTTTCGCATTTCTGTGACCTAAAGATGTACCAGAAACTCCAGCTACAAAATCAATATATATCTTTCCAGATTTGTCATATATATAAACTCCCTCAGCATGCGAAACTTTGATTCCCAAAGGATATGGCGAAGTTTGTGCCTGATATTTTAAAAAATCATTCATTGCAATTTGATTTTGATATAGCGAAAACTGTTATTTTTTCTTATCGTAGTTCAAGGTTTCCTTCAACACTTTCAGCGGTACCTGTTCTTTTTGATCTTCTAGCTTTTGCTTCGCCTGAATTTTTTCGTGCAGAGCATTTTCCTCATCCGTAAAAATGTCATCCTTGGTTTGAATTCGTTCATCACCTCGCCAAATAAAACCTCGAAGCTTCCTGGCATTTTCTGGCAATTCAGTTTCTGGATAAATATCGCCGTCTACAGTTTTGAAAAAAGTTATGGTTTCAATCGCGTTCTCATCAAGAATCATATTGATGCTACTGCTCACATTCTTATTTATTCCGATGAGTTCCTGATCGTCATTTCGCATATAGAAAATGACTTCGGTGTTCTTCACAACATCAACTTCATGTAATTTGTTATCTCGAAATTTCCCGTAGAGATTTTGTCCTTTCACCTGATTAAAACCTTCGCCAATAGTGTCTTTTGATATTATAAAAGCATTATTAAGAACTTTAAGTGAATCCAATTTTTCGGTTGTTGTATTTGCAATTAAATGCATCACATCTCCGGTCATCTGATTTTTAAAATTCCAAAGAATAGGATTTCCAATCATCTTTGTAAGTCCCGAACGTTTATTTGAGTGAATAGAATCGCATTTCCCACTCATATCTGTCTTAAAGAATCGAACATTATTAAACGCTCGAATTATTCTATTATCAGGCTTCCCCGTTACCATCAAAACTTTTCCGTGAATATAAACCGAATCATTTTCGACAAGATTTATAGCGACAGCTCTCTTCGTTACAAACATTGAGTCTTTTGCTCTATAAACTTCGGCATAATGTCCTTTTATCAATCCTTTATTAATGGAGTCTGTAATCTTTACATTATTTGTCGCTGACGCAAATTCTCTGTTGCGATCATAATAAATACTATCACCTTCAATGCGTCGGTCTTTATATTTGATATACGATTTTCTTTTTAAGAGTGCCAAGTTTTTCTTAGTATCGTAAAAACCTTTTTCGGTATAAATAAAATTGTCTTTTCCCGTAATTGTAGACGGACCAAATAAATAAGTATGACCACTATTAGTATAGTAATCTAGATGATTGGATTTGATCAAATACTCAGGATTTGTAATTGTAACCGCCGTTAAAAATTGGTATTTTTTTTCCTTTATAAAAAAACGACCTGATTTGCTTCTTAACGTATTGTCTTTATTTACAATAATACCATACGTTTTATAATAAGCCTGCTGAATATTTCTGTCAAAGTTAATTGTGTCAGTTGTCAGAGTCATGTCAGGAGAACGCATAACAACGTTTCCGGTAGCCAAAGCTTTTTTCACATTTCCATTATATTCAGCGTAAGTGCTGTTCATAAATAAAGTATCACCCTGATTCATCTGAACGTCACCAAAAGCTTTCAAATAATTTTCGTTCTGAAAAAAATAGGCTTTATTACAAGTCATTATAACACCGTCATGATTTACGCGCACATTGCCAGTAAGTAGGAGCGCGCCTGGGGCAACGGATTCATTTCTGTCAACAAAATCAGAATTTTCGATGATTATTTTTTTTGGCTCTTGAGCAAATGCTTCAAATTGTACGAGGATAAAAAGCGCAAAAAATATAGATAAAAAATATTTTTTCAAGTGAGTTAAATTTTGTCAAATTTATAAAAAAGCCTTTTGCTAAATCTGCTTATTGGCAATAAATTAATAATTGTCGAATAATCTGTTATTTCAGTGTCAACTTCAATTTGACATTAATAAAAAACGCTTTGAAAAAATCAAAGCGTCTTTAGTATTTATCTCACAATTGTCTGCTTTCGGTCTGGACCGACAGAAACAACTTTTATAGGAACTTCCACTTCTTTTTCTATAAATTCAATGTATTCTTTTAATTCTGAAGGCAATTCATCGTAAGATGTCATGCCAGTTAGATCTGCTTGCCAACCTTTAAATTCTTGGTAAACAGGACTCACATTTTCAGGTTCAATATTATAAGGTAAATGCTCGATTTCGCTTCCTTTGTACTTGTAAGATGTACAGATTTTTAGAGTTTCAAATCCAGACAAAACATCGCCTTTCATCATCATTAATTGAGTAACTCCATTTACTTGCACAGCATATTTAAGCGCGACTAAATCTAACCATCCACAACGACGCTGTCTTCCAGTAACAGATCCAAATTCATTACCGACTGTTGCCATTTTTGTTCCCACTTCATCAAAAAGTTCAGTAGGGAAAGGGCCGCTACCAACTCTTGTTGTGTAAGCTTTGAAAATTCCGTACACTTCTTTGATTTTGTTTGGCGCAATCCCAAGTCCTGTACAAGCACCTGCTGCTGTAGTGTTTGATGATGTTACAAATGGATATGTTCCAAAATCAACATCTAGAAGTGACCCTTGAGCACCTTCGCACAGAATTGTTTTTCCGTCCTTTTGTGCTTGATGCAAATATTCTTCGCTATCAATAAATGTCAGTTCTTTTAGTGAATCTACGGCAGCAAAGAATTCTTTTTCAAGCTCTTCAAGATTGTATTCGATAGCAACATTATAAAAGCTAATCATTGCTTCATGCTTGTCTGCAAGTGCGCGGTATCTTTCTTTAAAGTCTGCAAGTTCAATATCTCCAACACGAATTCCGTTTCTTCCAGTTTTGTCCATATAAGCTGGTCCAATTCCTTTTAGAGTACTTCCAATTTTCGCTTTTCCTTTTGCAGTTTCAGATGCTGCATCAAGAAGTCTATGTGTTGGTAATATAAGGTGCGCTTTACGCGAAATTATTAATCGAGACTTGATGTCAATATTAAATTTGCCAAGATCTTCAATTTCCTTCTGAAATACTACCGGATCAATAACAACTCCGTTTCCAATTACGTTTGTAGAACTTTCATGAAAAATCCCCGAAGGGATCGTTCTCAATACATGTTTAATTCCATCAAATTCCAAAGTGTGTCCAGCATTTGGTCCACCTTGAAAACGTGCAATAATATCGTAATTTGAGGTAAGTACGTCAACAATTTTTCCTTTGCCTTCATCGCCCCATTGCAATCCGAGTAGTAAGTCTACAGCCATTTGTGTGTTTTTGTTGTGTTGTTTAAATATTTTTTTTAAGAGATTGTTATATCTCCGTCTTCATTTTTTGTTGTGGCATCCACCTTTTTTGTTCCATAGAAATAAAGTGAATGATTGTGAATATCTACTCCAAAAATATCTTCTATAGTTTGCTTGATAATCTGAATACGTGGATCGCAAAATTCTACAACTTCGCCGGTATCCGTCATAATAAGATGGTCGTGCTGCTTGTCAAAGTATGATTTTTCGTAGTGACTTTGGTTTTGACCAAACTGATGCCTGCGCACCAATCCACAGTCAAGAAGCAACTCAATAGTATTATATAAGGTAGCTCGGCTTACACGATAATTCTTATTTTTCATTTTGATATAGAGATTCTCTATGTCAAAATGCTCAACAGTATCGTAAATTTCCTGCAAAATTGCATAGCGCTCTGGCGTTTTGCGGTGACCTTTTGCTTCTAGGTATTTCGTAAAAACATTTTTTACAGTTTCCTGATTGCTACTATTATCTGCGTTTGTAGGTGTCATATCCGCAAAGGTAACTCTAATTTTTTTGTGCGAAAAATTTTGAAGAATATTATTAGCTGCTAGCTGTAAGCTTTCAGCCTTTAGCTTGAACAGTATGGCGAACTACAACTATGACTTATAATAAGATTAAAAACTGAATTGAGTAGTAAAGGCTTTTTCTCTCACAGTGATTTTGCTGATTGCTAAAAGCTGAAAGCTACCAACGCTTTCGCGGAAGGTGTATAGTGGAATTTCCGTCATTAAAGCACGAGCTAAGTTAACACTGAGTTGGTCGGACGTTTTACAAGATAGCATTGTTGTTTGAGTTTACAGTTCACAGCTAACAGTTTTTTGCTTCCATTTAAGATTTTCGAGAAGATTTCTGATGTTTTTTCAACATGTCAATATTGATAGCGTATCGATCATAAGCTAAAATTATCTGCGGCATATAACTTTCTAATGTTGGATATTTCTTTCTTTGCTTGCTATATTTTTCTAATTCTTTTTCCAGTTCTTCTATCCAAAAAAATCCCTTGTCTATTTGATCTTGGATTTCGTGATCTACAATTTCTTTTTTAAAATTATGGTCTTTCATATATCGGATTACCGCGGCTCTCACCAATGCTTCAGAAAGCATTATTTTGTAATCAACGTAAGCCTGACTTGCCATTTGTTTGCCTACAACTTCATAAAGTGCTTCTCCTGATTTTTCAAGCTCTGTTATATTTTTGTCGATTAGATTATTTACGAATGAGTGGTTGAATTCGTGTATGAGTAGTGGGAAATAATCGTTCAGGCCAAATTCCGCCATTCCTAAACTATCAACAGTCCAAGTACCCATTATTGCATAAACTTTTCTGGATTTGTTGGCAAGAACGACATCTACACCATAATTTGCACCACCATTCCCTAATCCATTTACGATTATAAATTTTTCATTTGGTTCTTTTCCATAAAATGATTTGTACCATTCCAAATCAATATCCTCATAAATAGGAAGAAATTTATTGCTCGCGCTTTTATATAGATCTGCGTTATTGGCGAAGAACTCTTTGCAATCTGCATCTTTGTAAAAATCTCTCAGAAGTTTCACGAATTTTTCGGAATTATTTTTCCCCCATCTTTCGCTTGGAATCGAATCAGTAAATTTTACTAAAGGTATAAATTCTGGAGCTGGACCTAAATGAACTGCCATTCTCATTACTGCATCGTAACCTATTCCATTTTCGTCGCTAATAATTTTGACAAATTGTATTAGTTCATGTTTTTTATATTTTTGAAAATGATTTTCGATTTTATCTGTATACATTTTAAATCTTTTCGAATTATATTCTTCTGCTTCAGCAAGCCGAAAAACAATACTTAAAAGTTCAACTCTTTCATCCACTTTTGGTTTGTCGAAGATGTTCTTCTGTTGTGAAAAACTATTAAAAGAGATAAGCAATACAAATACAGATAGAAATTTTTTCATTTTTTTATTTCATTTTTTTAGCTCAACTTCCTGCCATATAATTATCATTTAGTCCAAAATTATAATTTCAAAAGAGGAAAAAACGAATTACTCAATTCTTTGTTTTCGCAAACGCCTGATACAACGAGATTATCTTAATAGCAATAGTCCAGTTTTGAGCAGCCTGAATATATTTGGCGAAAGCCGATTGGCCTTTAGCTTTAAGCAGTCAGCTTTTAGCTTTTTGAAAAAGTTAAATAAGAACCTTTCTGTACCGAGAATGTCTTTTACTTTCGTTGCTAATTGCTTGTGGCTGATAGCTGACAGCTGATAGCTGACTGCTAAAAGCTAATAACTGACAGCTAATTCTTATACACCCTCGTCACCTTATCAACCCCGTCAATTTTCTTAATATTATCGATCAATTTTGTCAAAATCGCATTATTTCGAACAATAACCGCGACTTTGCCGTTGAAAATTCCAGCATCGCCACTCAAAGAAATACTCTGAATATTTACGTGCATATTGTTGGAAATTACCTTTGTGAGCTGATTTGTAAGTCCCAGCGTGTCCATTCCAGTGACATTCAATATTGCTTTAAATTCTTGTTGTGACGAATCTATCCAGCGCGCTTGCATAATTCTGTAAGCATAATTTGATTGTAAACTAATCGCATTTGGACAGTCTTTTTTATGAACTTTTATTCCTTCGTTAATAGTCACAAATCCAAAAACATCATCGCCAGGAATTGGATTGCAACAAATGGACAAGGTGTAATCTAGCTTATCCTGATCTGGTCCAAAAACCAACATATCATAATTACTACTAAGAATTGGCGCATTTATGTCAGGATTTTCGCTTGGTGTACGCTTAATTTTATTTTTGAAAAAGTTGATAAATGTATTGCTTTTCTTGGCCGCATAATCCTTGAGCTGCTGATTTTCTATAGCACCAATTCCAACGCGATAAAATAAATCTAAGCTCGTTTTTAAATTAAAGAAATTTACAAGTTCATTTACCACAGTTTCGCTCATCGTAATCTTTAGATGACGCAATTTTCTGGTAAGCAGTTCTTTTCCTTCTTCGCCAAGCTTTTTGACGTTTTCATTGAGGGAATTTCGAATCTTGGTTTTTGCTCGAGAAGTTGTAACATAATCCAGCCAATGCGAAGTTGGTTTCTGATTTGGAGATGTAATAATATCAACCTGATCGCCACTTTTCAAGACGTAGTTGAGCGGCACCAATTTTCCATTTACTCTAGTTCCACGAGTATGGATTCCAATTTCTGAATGCACTGCAAATGCAAAATCGAGTGAAGTAGCACCTTTGGGTAGTGATTTGATATCTCCTTTTGGCGTAAAGACAAAAATCTCTTTGGCATAAAGATTCATTTTAAAGTCTTGAACAAAATCTACTGCATTTGTTTCAGTACTTTCCAATGCTTCTTTCAAAAGATTTAGCCAAACGTCCAATCCGTTTTCTTCGGTAGCGCCATTTTTGTATTTATAATGGGCAGCGTATCCTTTTTCGGCGATTTCATCCATACGATCGCTACGAATCTGAATTTCGACCCAGCGACCTTTTGGTCCCATAACGGTAATATGCAGCGCCTCATAACCTGTAGTTTTGGGAGATGAAATCCAATCTCTCAATCGGCTAGGGCTAGGACGATAGTGATCTGTTACAATTGAATAGATTTTCCACGCAACAAATTTTTCTTCATGTGGATCGGCTTTATAAACAATCCTAAGAGCGAATTTGTCATAAACTTCATCAAAAGTCACGCTTTGTGCCTTCATCTTGCGGCGGATAGAATATATTGATTTAGGACGGCCTTTAATTGTAAATTCTATATTCTCGTCTTCTAATGATGATTTTATAACCTCCGTAATATCTTTTATATATAAATCTTGCTCTTCTTTTGTCTCTTTTATTTTGCTTATAATATCATCAAAAATTTCAGGTTCAGTATATTTCAAACCCAAATCTTCCAACTGCGATTTTATATTATAAAGTCCCAATCTGTGTGCTAGAGGCGCATAAATATAAAGAGTTTCAGATGCAATTTTCTCTTGTTTGTAGGCAGGCATAGAGTCCATTGTCTGCATATTATGAAGTCTGTCGGCAATTTTTATCAAAATTACACGAACATCATCATTTAGCGTAAGTAACATTTTTCTAAAATTCTCTGCTTGCATAGAGATATTCAAATCCTTTTTAACTTGTGCGATTTTTGTAAGTCCTTCTACAATTTGCGCGACTTTTGGATTAAACATTTTCTCAATATCTTCGACAGTAACATCGGTATCTTCTACAACATCGTGCATAAGTGCCGCTGCAATTGACGTAGCACCCAAACCAATCTGTCCCGCTACAATCTTTGCCACCGCTATTGGATGAAAAATATAGGCTTCGCCAGATTTACGTCGCTGATCTTTGTGAGATTCTACAGCAAAATCAAATGCCTTCCTGATAAGTTTCTTGTCTTCATCTGAAAGCGTCTGATAGCTTATCCGCAACAATTCCTTGTATTCTTGCGCGATAGCTTTATTTTCCTTTTCTATATCGATTTCAGTCATAATTCAAGTGCATTTGTGTTCTAAAAATACTTAGAAGTATTGGGATTCCAAAATTTTATAATAACAATAATACTGCCGAGTTGTGATATTTATGAATCAGATGACTCAATTGTCAGTTGCTAAGCTGTTTATAGATTTTAAACCGACTTTTGACTTTCAGTTAAAGTGAATATAGAAGGAATTAAATCAAATGTATTTTCTGATTTTATTTATTCGAAACTGCTAAAATATTATCGTCTTTGTCTCTTCGCTTCAAAAAGTAATACTGCCGCCGCAACCGAAACATTCATCGAATCGATTTTTCCTTCCATCGGAATGATGATGTTTTGCTTTGCCGCATTTCTCCATTCTTGAGTAAGTCCCGTTGCTTCGGTACCCACAACAATTGCTGATGCTTGAGTGAAATCCTCTAGAAAATAGTCGGTTGAATCTTGTAGTGCTGCTGCGAAAATTGCGATGTTCTTTTCTTGTAAATATTCGATAATTTCGGAAGTTGTCGCCGTTGCAATTTGCACGCTAAATAAACAACCTACGCTAGATCGCACAATATTGGGATTGTATAAGTCACTTTTGGGATTTGCGATTATCACAGCATCGAGATTTGCTGCATCTGCTGTGCGCAAAAGAGCACCGATATTTCCAGGTTTCTCTGGTGCTTCGGCAACGAGAATAAGTGGATTGCTTCCAAGTTTCAAGGATCTTAAATCGTGATTTTTTACTTCGGCAACAGCCAAAATCCCTTCGGTCGAATCTCTATAAGCCAACTTTTGATAAACTTCATCGCTGATCTTGATAAATTCGGTAGACGAAAATCCTAAAGATCTTGCTACATCTTCGTGAATCAACAGCGGATTAAAGAGAATGGTTTCGATTCTATAATCAGCACTCGCGGCAAGTTCAATTTCGCGCTGCCCTTCAATAAGGAAAAGTCCTGTTTTCTTGCGAATTCTAGATTTTTCCTGCATTTGCAGTAGCGACTTAATATAGCTGTTTTGAGAACTGCTGATTTCTTTCAAGGTCATAAAGATTTTTGCAAAGATACAACGGAAATAATTTCTTCATAACGAGAGCATAAAAATTATGTTTCAACTTTCACGATAACTACTTTTGCGGACTATGAATATGTTTTTCGTTTTAGAGATTTTGGGTACAATTGCGTTCGCCATTTCAGGTGCACTTACGGCGATGCAAAAAAAGATGGATCCATTTGGGGTTTTCATCATTGCTTTTGTAACAGCTGCTGGTGGTGGGACACTTCGAGATGTAATGATTGGTAGCACGCCTGTGGGTTGGATGCTCGATTTGCGATACATTTATATGATTATTGCAGGATTTATTTTGGCCATTATCTTCAAGCGAAAACTAGATAGATTGCGAATTTCTATGCTGTTATTTGATACAATTGGTCTGAGTGTTTTTACATTAATTGGTCTGCAAAAGGGAATAGACTATGGACTTCATCCCGCAATCAGCATAGGTTTGGGAACTATTACAGCTTGTTTTGGTGGTGTAATGAGAGATATGCTATGCGCCGAAATTCCTGTTATTTTCCGAAAAGAAATTTATGCGACGGTCTGTATTTTTGGAGGTATTGTGTTTTTTGTTCTAAGAAAATTTAACGTTTTCGATGACGTCTTATATTTAATTTCAGCTGTAATTATGGTTATTTTGCGACTTTTAGTAGTCAAATACGAATGGACTTTGCCTACGATTACCCAGCGATAACTTACTTAGAAAGATAAATATACCCAGTAAGAGCCTCCTGATAATTCTTGTCTCGAAGATTTAAAACATAAAAATAAGTTCCATCTGGCAAAATCTGATTTCCTACCAAAACTCCTTTGTTCGCAAATCCATCCCAGTCTTCCGTTTGATTATTTCCTGACCAAACCAAAGTTCCCCAACGATTGTAAATCAACAATTCATAATTTAAGAAAATATCTCTAAGTCCTTCAATCACAAAAGTATCATTATAGCTATCTCCGTTTGGCGAAACATAATTGTACACTGTAGGAGGACAGTTTCTGCTCATCACAAAAAAGCTTGCAATTGTTTCGCAGATTTCATCATTTAGACGAACAAATATCTGTTGTGGACTTAAATCTGAAGTATAATTCGAAATATCATTGATCGGATTTGTTTGAGATTGAGCATCTTCAAGGGAAGTATAAAAGGTCAGATTTGTGTTTTCTGCAAATTGTGAATTTATTTTTTTCAAGTCAAAAATTGCTTTTCCAAAACCAATATTACAACTCGTTATATTTAGAAGTTCACCAATAGTTGGAGGCAATGTCAGCGAGAATTCCTGCAAAAATTCATTATTGTCTTCGTCGGTTTCAGTCACAGATCCAACTCCTTGACCATTATCGTCCACAACAATTTTTACGTTGAACGGACTTACAATTCCAATAGGTAAATTCACGACTACCGAACCATTTTCGCTTCCGCCAATACCAATTGCAGCATTCGTTTGAGTTACGGCAGCCAACTGATCATTAATATAAATCGCAATTTTTGTGGCGGTTGGCAGTATTGCAGTACTATGGACATTGGAAACCACATAATCGACTTTCAGTTTTTCGGGTCCACACAAATTACTAAGATTCGAAAGCGCAACCGTCGCATCTGGAAGTTGACTATTTAGTTTGGTGACAACACAATTTATCATCACGAAATCCTGCCCCGAAGTAAGATTAATCACTGCCGAGTCATCGCCAACCGCAATATTATTCTGAATTTCGTAGACATCTAGATCCATATTATACAAATTGCTTTGCCCCGTAATGCTATTCGTACCATTAAAGGCATTATTTACCGGATTCAAAGGTGGATTGGAAATTGGATTTCCATTAATCGAGAGAGTTTCGTTTATCGCAATATTTTTATCGCCTTCCCAAGCCACAAAACCAATTTTCGCACCCACATTATCCACAACATTCAGGTTGGTCAAGTTGATACTCAAAATCTGCGGCACACTTTGAAGTCCATCGTAAACATTAATCTGATTGAGCGGAAGATTTGGATTTTTATAAACAATTACCATTGCCCAACCGCCAAAATTTGTTCCATTAAAGCAATATTCAGTAGGAGATATGAATGGTGCTAAATCTAAATCCGACAAAGTATAAAGTCCATTTCCAGAATTCTGAACTAGAGTTGTGATATCTGCAAAAGCACTAAAAAACGTATTTGTGGCAATGGGTGGATGCACAAAAAAACTTCGTTCTGCGACAATTTCTTGTCCGTTTAATTTTACTTCAAAAACTCCTGTACCCGAACCAGCCCAATATAAATAGGCACTTTGCACGACATCTTGCGAATTTAAGTTTAAAGTTGCCGACGATGAAGTCAGGATTTCACAGGGATCATTTGCACCATTTTCGCGTACATTCAAGGTGTTTCCAACAAATGTAAAATCATATCGCCCGTTAAATTGTGTGAGAAGGCTCACGTCTTGCGCAGTTGCACACAAGCAATTTAGAATTAAAACTAATCGACCGATATGTAATAAAAATGTCTTCAAATAGTCGGAATATTAGGATTTTAAATGTACAATAAATTCGGGATATTATTTTTTTGGAGCTATTTCCTGCTGTCCACTGTATCTTTCCTGCCCAAAACAAGGGGCAGGAAAGGATGCCGTTCCCATCAGGGCTAGGGCACTTGTGTATTATTGATGACTTTGTTTTAAATTAAAAATAAAGTTCTTACAATATTCCTTCATCAAGTTTCAACTTCTATTTAATACCAATTACAGATTCTTGTTTCGGATATTTTACGCTATAAATAAATCGTTCTTTTTTAGATTGTCCTCCAGGAACAGTCAATGTCCACAGAAGTTTGCCGATATCTGCTATATATTCTGCACTACCTTTTTCTTCAAGCTCAACCTGAATTCCTTTATTCTCCGAAATAGGAATTTGATCCAGAATTTCAATTTTGATTGGCACCGATTTTTTATTTTTTACAACTAGATCATATCCAAAAGTCTGCTTAGTATTTGACCCAATAAATTTGGAAGAAGTAAATTCCTTAATTGGCGTTCTTTCAATTACAATACTATTATCTAGTCCCATCGAAATCATTAATGAGTCTGCAGTAACTTCAGGATTGATTTGAGATGTACCTACGAAAGCTCCTTCAAAAAAGATATTTGCTTTGCCTGGAATCAAATTATAATTTGTCCAATCGCTGATTCTCGCTATCAGAAATACACCTTTGTCCAATTTTGGAACCGCGTGGTAGATATATTCTGTGGTCATATCGTAGTTTTTAAGCGCTACTAAATTCTCTTTTCCATCGCTCAAAATTGTTTGTTTACTTAGAATGTTGAAATCAATACTTAGTTGGTTTTTTGAAACTGTTGCTCTTTCAATTTGAACTCCTGCTGCTTCTCCTTTAAAATACCCCATATTCTGTGTTATTTTCGCATCTGCATCTCCTTTTACTTCACCTTGAATTGAATACCTTCTATCTCTATAAAAATCTGCATATAATGGATTCAAAATCGGACGATTATTATTTTGACTTGGATTTCCTGTTGAAACAATCATCGAAGCACCTTCCCAGTCAACTCCAGTATTTTGATAAATATTTGCGTTGTAACTTAACTGAACATTTTCGGTAATTCCTTTCGAACGCAAATCATACAACGGATTCCAACCTGCATTATTCACGATGTATTTGCAGTCAATTGTCACAGAACTTGCAGAAGTCGACGCAACTTGCAAAATTATATTTCCACTGGGTTTATTGAATTTTGCATTTACTTCATTTAGTTGTTGAGAGATTTTAGAAATCTGCTCTTTTATCGGCTGCAGCTTTTTATCGATAGCTCTCAAGTTTTTCTGTATTTCAAAATATTTAGTTTCGTACACGTTTGTCAACTCAATCACTTGCTGCGGTGTGAAACTTGCATTTCCTCCGCCTAAATCTTGATTTTTAGCTAAGATTTCGAGCATTCCATTCAAGCTATTTCTTTTATCAACAAACAATGCTTGCTGATCAACCAAGTCATCAAATTGCTTCTGAAGTGCTTCAGCATTCTTATTATTTACTGTCGATTTCAGAAAGTTGTTTTCATATTTAGCAGATAGTAAAACCGAATTTGAATTGCTAAACTGAATTTGCAAACTTGAAGGCACGATCAATGTCGAAATTCCTGTCAGAACAATCTCTTGCGTGCCTGCTTTGCTAGTAAAGTTTGCTGTCCTACTTATCTGTGCGTTTCGCTTATAAACTTTTACAGCTTTAATGTTGGACGAAACTTCTGTTTGCGCAAATATCGTTAGGTTGACAAAAGTCAATAGAAGCAATATATGTAGTTTGTTTTTCATCTTGATAGTTTAGTTTTGGACGCATCTTTATTTTTAGACTCTTTCAAATTTACTAAAACAGTTCAGAATTCCTGACAAAATATTAGATTGCTTTAAGCTTTTGAATAATTTCTTACAAATGAAGTTATTTGCCAAGAAAGAAAGTAGTTGTACACATCAGTTCTTTGGATAGAATAGAGCAGTTTTGTTAATACGATTGTAGCTTCAAATCAGAAAAAGTACGTACTTATTTTATTCTAAAAAAAAAGGTCTCGTGATTTCACGAGACCAAATAATAATATCAGCTGGGAGATTTGAAAAAGCGATGTGTTTTTCTACTTCCCAACTATTTAAGAAATCTTATTTAAACAAATCTTCCATTCCAGGAATCATTGGCATATCCATTTTAGTAACCGCTTCAAGTTCAGCTTCATTTGTTTTAGTTGCTTTTTCGATAGCTTTATTGAAAACTAAAACTAAATAATCTTCCAATTGATCTTTATCTTCTAGCAAAGCGTCGTCAATTGTAATTGATTTAACAGCTCTGTTTGCAGTCAAAGTAACTTTTAGTAACCCATCAGTACTTTGCTCATCAATCAAAACAGTATCCAAACGTTTTTTTGTATCCTCTATATTTTGTTGGGTCTCTTTAAGTTTTCCCATCATTCCCATTAAATCCATCTTGATGTTTTTTAAAATTAGTTGAAATACAAAATTACTACATATAATTATTGCTTGGACAATTTTAGAGCAAATATGTCATCATTTTTAGTCAGAAGTCTGAGTAATCTTATTTATTTAGAATTGAAAAACTTTATTGAAGTCAGAGTTGTAAAAAGAAACTGCCATTCTTTTTTCCCATTTTTAGCTGTTCCAAACTTTTCTTTAAGGGCTCACATTCCTCTTTTTCCATATTAATTCAGTAATTTTCCAGATTATATTCTAGTATGGTCGATAAGTATCAAATTCGTGGTTATAGTGAGGATGACGCAGTAGTTTGGAATACTTTTGTAGGTAATTCTCCAAATGCGACTTTTCTTTTTAATCGCTATTTTATGGAGTATCACTCTGACAGATTTTCGGATTTTTCTCTGATGATTTTCAATTCCAAAAAGCTCGTCGCAATTTTGCCCGCAAATAGAGTAGGAGACACGGTATATTCTCATCAAGGACTTACTTATGGCGGACTTGTTGTTACGGCGAAAACTAAAATTGATGATGTAATCAATATTCTAAAAGAGCTATTAAACTATCTTGAAAAAGAATCTGTAAATTATTTACAAATAAAAGTTCTTCCATCCATATATTGTAAATCTCCTTCAGAAGCAATTGAATATGCGCTTTTTTTAGCGAAAGCTCAATTAATCAGAAGAGAATCAGGATCTACGATCGATCTGAATTCGAAATTCAAATATTCAACACAAAAGAAATATGCTATTTCAATAGCCTCAAAAAAAGAACTTTCGATTCACGAAAATTCAGATTTAGACGTTTTTTATGATTCAGTTTTGATTCCAAATTTAGAAAACACATTTGACGCAAAGCCACTTCATTCATTAGAAGAAATGCAAAGTTTGCAAAAAGCTTTTCCTAATAATATTCGAAATTTTTTCGTTTACCACGAAAAGAGAATGGTCGCTGGAGCAATTCTTTTTGAAACCGACACGCTTGTTCACACTCAATATATTTCTGCTGATAAAACAAAAATGGAATTGAACGCTTTAAATTTCCTTTTTGACTATTTGATAAAAGACGTTTTTGCAAATAAGAAATATTTTGACTTTGGAACTTCAAATATGGAAAATGGGCAGAAATTAAATGCAGGTCTCTCTTACTGGAAAGAAAGTTTTGGTGCGAGAACATTTGTGCAAAACTGCTACGAAGTGGAAACTTCGAATTACAAATTTTTAAACGATGTTTTTATATGATACATTTTCTTGATTTGAAAAAGATGAATCAAGCTCACGAACAGCAATTTGAACAGAAACTAAAACAGTTTCTAGCTTCAGGTTGGTATGTTTTGGGAAGTGAAACAGAAAAATTTG
>JBBSRP010000045.1:0-16056 GCA_038242935.1 Flavobacteriales bacterium | reverse complement strand
TACTGAAGGCGATTTTAGATCTAGGATTTGAAAGTCCGACTGAAGTACAGGAGAAGGCGATTCCCCTATTATTGGAAAAAGATACTGATATGGTTGCGTTGGCTCAGACTGGGACAGGGAAAACGGCAGCTTTTGGTTTTCCACTTATACAAAAAATCGACGCTAGCAACAGAAATACACAAGCGTTAATTTTATCTCCAACACGCGAACTATGCTTGCAAATTACAAACGGAATTAAAGACTACTCAAAATACGAAAAAGGTATTAATGTAGTTGCTGTTTATGGTGGCGCAAGTATCTCAGAACAAGCAAGAGACATTAAAAGAGGAGCACAAATTATTGTAGCTACTCCAGGTAGAATGCAAGATATGATCAACCGTGGTTTGGTTGACATTTCAAAAATTAACTACTGCGTTCTTGATGAAGCAGATGAAATGTTGAATATGGGATTCTACGAAGATATCGTAAATATCCTTTCAACTTCGCCTGACGAAAAAAGCACATGGTTGTTTTCTGCTACGATGCCGCAAGAAGTTGCTCGTATTGCCAAACAATTTATGCACGATCCTATCGAAATTACTGTAGGAACTAAAAATTCAGGATCTTCAACAGTATCTCACGAATTTTACTTAGTTAATGCAAGAGATCGTTACGAAGCTCTTAAAAGACTTGCAGATTCAAACCCGAATATTTTTGCGGTTATTTTCTGTAGAACAAAAAGAGATACTCAAGCAGTAGCAGAAAAACTTGTAGAAGATGGTTATAGCGCAGCAGCTCTGCATGGAGATTTATCTCAAGCACAGCGTGATGGTGTAATGAAATCTTTTAGAGGACATCAAATTCAAATGCTAGTTGCTACTGACGTTGCAGCTCGTGGAATTGACGTTGAAAACATTACTCACGTAGTAAACTACCAGCTTCCTGACGAAATTGAAACTTACAATCACCGTTCTGGCCGTACAGGTAGAGCAGGAAAAACAGGTACTTCAATTGTAATTGTAACAAAAAGTGAATTGCGTAAAATTTCTTCTATTGAAAGAATTATACAGCAAAAATTTACGGAAAAATCAGTTCCTTCTGGAAGTGAAATCTGTGAAACACAATTAATGCACCTTGCAAACAAAATAAAAGATGTTCCAGTAGATGCAGAAATTGAAAGTTATTTACCAGCAATCAACGAAGTTTTGGCTGATCTTACAAAAGAAGAGCTAATTCAGAAAATGGTTTCTGTTGAATTCAACCGTTTCATTACTTACTACAAGAAAAACAGAGATTTATCTTCACAATCAGCAGGAGAACGTAGACAGGATAGCGGTTCTTCTTCTAGCAATGACGGAGCTGTTCGTTATTTCCTTAACATAGGAAGTAGAGACAACTTTGACTGGATGACACTTAAAGATTTCCTTAAAGAAACTTTAGACCTTGGTCGTGATGATGTTTATAAAGTTGACGTAAAAGAAGGATTCTCTTTCTTTAATACAGATGCAGAGCACAGTGATAAAGTTATGGAAATCCTTAACAATGTTGAGCTTGAAGGTAGAAGAATCAACGTAGAGATTTCTAAAAATGAAGGTGGCGGCGGAAGACGTGATCACAACGGACGTAGTTCTGGTGGTGGCGGAGGAAGCTTTGGTCCAAGAAGAGATAGCGGAAGCAGAAGCGGTGGTTCTGGCGGCGGCGGCGGATTTAGATCTGATAGAGGATCGTCTTCATCTGCTCCACGTAGAGACAGCGGTTTTAGCAGAGCACCTCGTCGTGAAAGTGGATTCTCATCTGATCGTGATCGTGCACCTCGTCGTTCGGAATCTTTCGGAAGAGCATCAGAAGGTTCATCAGATAGAGCTCCGAGAAGATCAGATGATTCATCAGATTCGACACGGGCAAAAAGACCTAGAAAAAGCTAACACAGTAATGTGTTAATTTTTCAACAATTATAAGTAGACTACAAGATATCTAAGAGTGTTTAAGTACATTTAACCTTTCAAAAATAGGTATGAGATATTTTGTAGTCTTCTTTTTTTTTATAACTAGTTTCCTACATTTAACAGCACAGGAAATTACGCCTCAAACAATATCAGGAAACATAATTAGTTCTGATACAAAAATGGCAGTAGCGGGTGCTAATATTATAAATCTCAACAAAGTTGTAGGTACTCAAACCAGCAATTTAGGTTTTTTTGAAATTAGAGCTTCGGTCAACGATACACTTCATATTTCTCTTTTAGGTTTTACTTCCCTGACGGTCCGCGTTACGAATGACTGGATCAAAAATAAAACAACTACTATTCAGCTTACCGAAAAAGCAATCGCTCTAGAAGAAGTTGTAATTATACCATATAAACTTACTGGATATCTAGAAGTAGATTCTAAACTTATACCTCTCAATGAGAATTACAGGTACAGTATTTCTGGTCTTCCGCAAGGATATGAGGCGGGACAGTATTCTCCAGGAGCATTTGGTAAAGTTCTTGGATCTATCTTTAATCCTGCCGATGCACTTTATAACTTCTTTGGAAGTAAAAATAAAGAACTTAGGAAACTCAAATCGATGAAAAAAGATGATACTGTTCGAAATCTTCTTGCGTCAAAATTTGACAGGGAGACAGTTGCAGTATTATTGGGCATTGACAAGAATGAAATTCCCGAAATTATGGCTCGTTGTAATTATAGCGAATCTTTTATCAGGACTGCGAATGATCTTCAAATTCTTGATGCCATTAGCGACTGCTACGAAGAGTATAAGATTCTTAAAAAGTAATTATTTGTAATAGCGTTCTTCAATTCTCTTGATATCTTTAATTGAGCTTTTTGCCCATTGAAGACGTAGGTTGAGAATTTCATAATCAGATAATTTCCAATCAATATCAGAATTCTTCAGCCTTTCCATTATATTCTGAATAATTATTGCAGCTGAAACAGAAATATTCAAACTTTCCGTAAAACCTACCATCGGAATTTTTACAAATGCATCTGCGGCGTCTAGAACTTCTTGAGAAAGTCCGTTTCGTTCTGTTCCGAAAAATAAAGCACTTGGTTTTGTAATATCAAAATCCTGCAATAAACAGTCGTCATTATGCGGGGTAGTTGCTACGATCTGATAGTTTTTGGCTTTTAAACTTTTGATACAATCGCCAATTGAATCGTAGCGATTGATATCCACCCATTTCTGAGCACCCATTGCAATTTCTTTGTCAATTGTCTTTCCGTATTTCTCTTCTACAACATTTAGAGTTTGAATTCCAAATACTTCACAACTTCGCATTACCGCACTTGCATTGTGCATCTGAAAAATATCTTCAACAGCAATTGTGAAATGATTTGTACGTTGTGCAAGAACAGATGTGAATCTAGCTTTTCTTTCGTCTGTTAAAATATTTTCCAAAAAATTAAGATATTCTATATCCACCATACAATAAAAATTTGAACGCAAAAGTAGCCAATGAATGAGACTTGCAAAGACTTTTTTATGATAATATTATGAAATAATGGGTGTTACACCTTTCATTTCTGAATCGTACAAGTTATATTTGCTTGCAATCCAAAACAAGCAGAAAATGATCACTTTGACAGACTTAAATGCTGTTTCTCCAATTGATGGAAGATACAGAAGCAGAACAGTTTCACTATCACCTTACTTTTCAGAAGAGGCACTTATTAAGTACCGTGTTCGTATCGAAATTGAATATTTCATTGCACTTTGTGAAATTCCTTTGCCACAGCTTAAGAATGTTGAAGAATCGAAATTTGAAAGCCTGAGAAATATCTATATAAATTTCACTTCGGAGCATGCAGCTTCAATAAAAGAAATTGAACAAACGACCAATCACGATGTGAAAGCGGTTGAGTATTTTATAAAAGATGCTTTTGATAAATTAAATCTTCAAGATTATAAAGAGTTTATCCATTTTGGATTGACATCTCAAGATATTAATAATACAGCAATTCCGCTTTCGGCGAAAGAAGCATTTGAAGATGTATATTTAAAATCTTTGATGACGCTTATCGCTAAATTAAATGATCTTGCAGAAGAATGGAAAGATGTACCAATGTTAGCAAGAACGCACGGACAGCCTGCCTCTCCTACTCGTTTGGGTAAAGAGCTAGAAGTTTTTGTTGTGAGACTTGAAGAGCAGATGAATCTTTTGTTTCAAATTCCGTTTGCTGCCAAATTTGGTGGTGCCACTGGAAATTACAATGCACATAAAGTTGCGTACAAAAATATCGACTGGAAGAAATTTGGAAATCACTTTGTTGAAGAAACTTTGGGTCTTCACCACTCTTTCCCTACAACTCAAATTGAGCACTACGATCATTTTGCTGCATATTTTGATGCTTTAAAAAGAATCAATACGATTATCATTGACCTAGATAGAGATGTTTGGACGTACGTTTCGATGGATTATTTCAAACAAAAAATTAAAGCCGGAGAAATTGGATCCTCTGCAATGCCACATAAAGTAAATCCTATTGATTTTGAAAATTCAGAAGGAAACTTAGGAATTGCAAATGCGATCTTCGAACACCTTTCGGCAAAACTTCCATTGTCAAGACTTCAAAGAGATTTGACTGACAGTACCGTTTTAAGAAATATCGGTGTGCCTATAGGTCATACACTTATCGCTTTTGAAGCAACTCTAAAAGGTTTGAACAAACTTCTTATCAATGAAGCAAAATTTGCTGAAGATTTAGAGAATAATTGGGCGGTAGTTGCCGAAGCTATACAAACGATTTTGAGACGCGAAAGCTACCCGAATCCTTATGAAGCATTAAAAGATTTGACTCGTAAGAATACTACAGTTAATAAAGCTTCAATGCACGAGTTTATTAATAATCTGTCTGTTTCAGCTGAAATTAAAACCGAACTATTAGAAATTACACCATCTAATTATTTAGGTATATAATTTATTTAAGGCACGGTGACCATTATATTTATAATTCAATCAAAAAATAACTACCACATTTATCAATGAGTTTACTTCAAACTGCTGCAGAAACTACAAGTAATCTAGAGCCTCTTATCACAGATTTGGGACTCATTTTGATGACTGCTGCAGTTTCGGTTATTTTATTTAAGAAAATAAAACAGCCATTAGTACTTGGATACTTGATAGCTGGATTTCTTGCCGGAAATCATTTTGATTTTTTCCCTTCCATTAGTGATATGCACAGTGTGGAAGTTTGGGCAGAAATTGGAGTTATTTTTTTACTTTTCAGTCTTGGACTGGAATTTAGTTTTAAGAAGTTGATGAGTGTCGGCGGGACAGCCAGTATTACTGCCGTCACCCAGATTATTGCAATGGTCGCCATTGGTTATCTCGTGGGCACTGCAATGGGCTGGAGTTCGATGGATAGTATATTTCTTGGAGTGATTTTATCGATTTCCAGTACAACTATCATTTTAAAAACCTTTGATGAACTTGGAGTAAAAGGTCAAAAATTTACTGGAATTGTTATCGGGTCGCTTGTTGTACAAGATATCCTTGCGATTTTGATGATGGTATTATTATCAACAATTGCGGTAAGTCAACAATTTTCGGGCGAAGAATTATTTCAATCAGTACTGAAATTGATCTTCTTTTTGATTGCATGGTTTGTGGGTGGAATCTTTTTTATACCCACACTTCTTAAGAAAGCAACGAACCTTTTGACAGATGAAATGCTTTTGATTGTATCAATTGCTTTATGTTTAATGATGGTAATTTTTGCTGCGGGAGTAGGATTTTCTCCAGCTTTGGGAGCCTTTATTATGGGATCGATTATAGCTGAGACTACGCAGGCAGAACATATTGAACATCTTGTAAAACCAGTAAAAGATCTTTTTGGAGCGATTTTCTTTGTATCGGTGGGAATGCTTATCGATCCTACAACATTGTATGAATATGCTTTACCAGTTGCAATTTTGACATTTGTCACAATTTTTGGTCAATCAGTAAGTTCAACTTTGGGAGCACTTATTTCTGGACAACCCTTGAAAGAGTCTGTGCAAACGGGAATGAGTTTGGCTCAGATTGGTGAATTCTCTTTTATTATAGCCACTTTAGGTACAACACTGGCGGTAACAAGTAATTTTTTGTACCCAATTGTGGTAGCGGTTTCTGCAGTTACAACATTTACAACGCCATTTATGGTTAAGTTGTCGACACCTTTTTCTAAGTATCTTCATCGAAAGCTGCCGAAAAAGTGGATAAAAAGTATCGACAGATATAGCGCGAATACACAAGCAATTAAATCTGTAAGCAAATGGAGAATTATTTTGAGAGCTTATATTGTACAAGTTGTGATCAACTCTGTAATTATCGTTGCAATCATTTTACTTTCGTCAAAATATATTTTACCATTTACTATAGGTTCAAGTTTTGGAAATGCAATTGGTGCTGTGATCACGTTAATCGTGATCTCTCCTTTTTTATGGGCGCTGTCCTTACGCCGAATTGCAGTTAAAGAAGTTACTGAACTTATGTTGATTAGAAAATATCGCGGACCGATATGGATGCTTATTTTAACACGAATAGCAATAGCAATATTTTATATAGGATTATTGCTTAATGCTTTCTTCTCTCCTACCGTAGCGCTGATTGCTTTAATTATGGCATTGGCAGCCTACTTGATTCTGCCAAAGAAATTGAAAAAGATGTATCCAGTTATAGAAAAACACTTTCTTAGAAACTTCAACGCGCGCGAAATTAAAAAAGATAGACGATTAAGCGATCTGACTCCTTGGGACGGACACATGACATTTTTTACGATTGCTGTTGAATCAAATATCGTTGGTAAAAGTTTGTTTGAACTTAAGCTACGCGAGGAATTCGGAATCAATATTGCATTTATAAAACGGGGAGAAATAACCATTAATATTCCTAATCGAACAGAACGTATTTTTCCTGGAGATGAGCTTTGTGTTATTGGAACAGATGATCAGATTAAGGAATTCTCGACGTACTTGAAGCGTAACGAAATTATGCCACCTGAAAGTAAAAAAGAAAGTCAGATTGTTCTACAGCAATTAGAATTGAATAACGAAGATTTTATAGGTAAAAGTATTAGTCAATCGCAGCTAAGAGAGAGAACTCAAGGTCTTGTTGTAGGAATTGAACGCAAAGGAAATAGAATTCTAAATCCAGAATCTAATATGGTTTTAGAAAAAAACGATATTTTGTGGGTTGTAGGGAATAAAAAGTTGTTGGCGAGTTTGATTAGTACATAGATTGAAAAATGTAGAATCCGAATTAATTTTTTCATATTACTGTAATTGTCCTGAAACATATGAAATTACGGCTTTAATAGAATCCAATATTAGTTTTGTAAAAATAAACTTATCTGAACTAACAGATATTTTGCGAGAAGGATAGCAGTGGAAATCCTTTGTTGTGGCTGTGCGGAGCAAAAGCTACGACAAAGATTGGGAACGAATAGCCTGACCAAGCCAACGATAAATTTCAATTTTACCGAAGACGCTATGGCGCCGGGCTCGCCCAAATAAAAATAGAAACCTCATTACTATTTGAAACAAAAAACTCCTATCTAGCAAAATAGGAGTTTTTTTATATCAATAAATTAGCTAAAAATTATCTAGAATAATTGGGAGCTTCGTTGGTAATTGTAACATCGTGCGGATGACTTTCGTTGATTCCACTAGCTGTAATGCGGACGAATCTGCCAGTTTCCTGAAGTGTTTCCACATCTTTGGAGCCGCAATAACCCATTCCTGCGCGCAAACCTCCGATAAATTGCTGCATACTATCGGCAAGCTCACCTTTGTAAGGAACGCGGCCAACAATTCCCTCTGGAACCAATTTCTTTACATCATCTTCCACATCCTGAAAATAGCGATCTTTTGAACCTTCCTTCATAGCTTCTACAGATCCCATTCCGCGGTACGACTTGTATTGTCTACTTTCGTAAATAATCATTTCTCCAGGAGACTCTTTTGTACCAGCAAGCAAAGATCCAAGCATCACGCAATCTGCACCAGCGGCAATCGCTTTGGGAATATCTCCAGTATACCGGATTCCACCATCGGCAATTACAGGGATTCCAGTACCTTTTAGGGCAGCGGCAACTTCCAAAACTGCAGAAAATTGAGGAAAACCAACACCTGCAACAACTCTCGTTGTACAAATTGATCCTGGACCAATTCCAACTTTTACACCATCGGCACCATTTTCTACAAGATAAAGAGCAGCTTCGGGAGTAGCGATATTACCAACGATCACATCTATTTGTGGGAAAGTGCTTTTTACAAGTTTTAAAACCTCCACAACACCACGAGTATGTCCGTGAGCAGTGTCGATAATAATTGCGTCAACACCAGCTTTTACTAGACCTTCTGCTCTTGTAATAGCATCTGCCGTCACGCCAATAGCGGCAGCAACTCGTAGACGACCAAAAGAATCTTTGTTTGAAATTGGTTTTTGAGCAATTTTTGTAAGGTCTCTAAAAGTGATAAGACCTACTAATTTATATTCAGCATTTACTACTGGAAGTTTCTCGATTTTATGACCTTGAAGTACTATTTCAGCTTCTTCTAGCGATGTTCCTTCGGCAACAGTCACAAGATTTTCGGTTGTCATTACTTCGATAATCGGTCTTGCATTATTTTTTTCGAAACGCAAATCACGATTTGTAACGATGCCTTTCAGCACTCTATTATCATCAACAATTGGAATTCCACCAATGCTAAATTCTTTCATTGCATTTTTTGCATCAGCTACAGTAGCAGTCAAAGTCAGCGTAATTGGATCGATAATCATACCTGATTCGGCACGTTTTACGCGTCTTACCATTGTAGATTGTTGTTCTATAGTCATATTTTTATGCAAAACGCCAATACCACCTTCACGTGCCATAGCGATTGCCATTGCACTTTCTGTAACAGTGTCCATTGCAGCGGAAACTACAGGAACGTTGAGTGTAATATTTTTTGAGAATCTGGTTTTAATGCTCACTTCACGTGGCAAAACTTCAGAATAGTGTGGAACAAGTAGTACATCATCGTAAGTTAGTCCTTCGCCAATGATTTTGGTAGTGTGTGCGTTCATGCTGCAATTAGAAGTTGTGGATTAATTGCATGCAAATGTACTAAAAAATATTTAGTTTTTATTATTTTTATGTTCTAAATACAAATGGTAATTAATGATACACCGTAAATAATTTTGTCGCTTCGTTGTAGGCACTTTCAAAATTCATAGGATTTATATTGGTCGTTAACTTTTCGGCTGTAAAATAAGACAGTAGTTTTTCTGTAGGCATATTTCCAGTAAGATCGTCTTTTGCCATAGGACAGCCACCAAATCCTTGGATAGCTCCATCAAATCTGACACAGCCAGCACGATAAGCAGCGTTTACTTTTTCGAACCATTTATCTGGAGTAGTATGCAAGTGCGCACCAAACTCAATATGTGAATATTGGGGAATTAGATTTGAAAAAAGATATTCTATTACTTCGGGCGTAGAACTTCCTACTGTATCTGAAAGCGACAATATCTTTACACCCATTTTAGATAATCTCTCCGTCCACTCTCCTACAATCTCCACATTCCACGGGTCGCCATAAGGATTACCAAAGCCCATAGAAAGATAAGCGACACACTCTTTATTACTTTTGTAAGTGATTTCTAGAATTTGCTCAAGTGCAACAAGAGATTCTGCAATAGTCTTGTGTGTATTGCGCATTTGAAAATTTTCTGAAATAGAAAAGGGGAAACCTAAATAATCAATGCAATCCCATTCGGCAGCCATTTCGGCACCTTTTACGTTGGCAATAATAGCCAAGAGTTTGCTTCTAGTTTTTGAAAGATCTAGTTGAGATAATAATTCGGCTGTATCTTGCATCTGCGGAATCGCTTTTGGTGACACAAAACTGCCCACATCGATGGTATCAAAACCAACACGAAGTAGCGACTGAATATAGTCTAGCTTTTTCTCGGTAGGAATAAAAGTTTTTATTCCTTGCATTGCATCACGAGGGCACTCAATTATCTTTACATCTTTCATAGGGCTTCAAAGATAATAAAGAAATAGAATTCATGAAATTTGTCTGCAACTCTTTTGTGATGGAAATGATAAGTTTGTTTTAAATCTATTCGCCGTATAAAATAAATGAAATTAATAATAATACTAAGATGCAGTAGACTTCAATTCTTGGAATAATATTTTAATGAAAATAAATATTACATAAAAGCGTAATAATCGCTATTATTACATAAAAGCGTAATAATCTGAAATATTACGTTAAAGCGTAATAAACTGCATTATTACATAAAGATGTAATACATTTGATTAATGATTTGTGAAGTGCGACAATTAACGCTAAATAATTATCTTTGAGTATGACAAGCATTATTACAGGTGACATTATAGAATCTCAGAAAGTAAAAACTACCGATTGGATCGAAGATTTGAAAGAGTTACTAAATCATTTTGGAAAAGAACAAAATGAATGGGAAATATACAGAGGAGATTCTTTTCAGATCGAAATTAAAGATCCCAAGGAAGCACTTTGGGCAGCAATTCGCATTAAAGCATTTTTGAAATCAAGAAAAATGGATGCTCGTATGGGAATAGGAATTGGCAGCAAACCCAAATCCACTTTGAAAATCTCTGAACGCTCTGGAAAAGTTTTTATACATGCTGGTCAAGTATTTGATTCCCTAAAAAAAGATAAGATTACGATGGGAATAAAAACCAATAATTCTATTATAGATGAAACTCTAAATCTAATGCTGCAACTAGCACTAACGATAATGGATAATTGGCCTCAGCAATCTGCTGAATATGTGTTTGCAGCTATTGAAAATCCAATGCTTACGCAAAAAGAATTAGGACTAAAATTAAATATAAAGCAAGCATCTGTGAGCAGAAGAAGTAATAGATCGCACTTTGATTTGATTATGGAATTTGAAAATTTCTACCGTGCGACAATAGAAAAGCAACTAGTATGATTTTACTTTTCAAAATATTATTAGCACACCTGATAGGCGATTTTATATTGCAACCAACTTCGTGGGTTGAGGATAAAGAGATGAAGAAGTCTAAGAGTAAATATCTGTATTTTCACTTTTTAATTCATACACTTCTACCAATTATTTTGGTTTTTAGAGCTAATTTTATTCCGTACGCGATATTGTTAGGAGTACTGCACATTATGATAGATTTGCTGAAATTATATTCTCAACGAAAGAAAACAAAGCGACTTTGGTATTTACTAGATCAGCTGCTACATATTTTGAGTATCATTTTTATAGTACTGTTGTACAAAAAAGTTACGTGGCAAAATTATAGTTTACTTCCAGAATTTTGGCCAATTCTAGTCGCGGTCATATTTCTTACAATACCTGCTTCGATTACAATTAAAAACTTAATCTCGATTTGGACTCCAAATTCAAACGATACCAAAGAAGATTTAGAAAATGCTGGTATGTACATCGGAATTTTGGAGCGTTTATTTATTTTCCTTTTTATACTAATAGGACAGTTTTCGGCAATAGGATTTCTGCTTGCCGCAAAATCTATTTTCAGATTTGGTGATTTGACAAAATCAAAGGACAGAAAGCTAACCGAATATGTCTTGATTGGAACGCTGTTAAGTTTTGGAATTGCTATCGTTGTTGGATTAGCAACTCAATATGTATTAGGACTTCTTAGCTAATAATTTCAGATTAATTTCTTTAATCAAACCTGGACCTTCGTAAATAAATCCGGTATAAAGCTGCACTAGCGATGCTCCTGCTTCTAATTTTTCGATGGCATCATCGGCAGAATGTATACCTCCTACTCCAATAATCGGGAAAGATTTATTGCTTTTTTCTGATAAAAATTTGATCACCTCGGTTGATCGTTTCTTTAGTGGAAGGCCACTAAGACCACCTGATTCTTTCTGATTTTCGGACTTTAGACCTTCACGAGAAATTGTAGTGTTGGTGGCAATTACACCCGCTATTTTGGTTGAATTAACAATATCAATTATATCCATCAACTGAGAATCGGTTAAATCTGGCGCAATCTTCAAAAGGATTGGCTTAGGTCTTTGCTTTTTATTATTATCATCTTGAAGTTGCTGCAATAAAGCTGTAAGAGGCTCTTTGTCTTGTAACGCGCGAAGATTTGGAGTATTTGGTGAACTCACGTTTACCACAAAATAATCTACATAATCAAATAGTGCTTCAAAACAAATTTGATAATCTTTTATCGCATCTTCATTTGGCGTCAGCTTATTTTTACCAATATTTCCACCAATTAGTACTCCGTTATTTTGCTTTAAGCGAAGTACAGCAGCGTCAACTCCACCGTTATTAAAGCCCATTCTGTTAATAATTGCGCTATCTTCTATAAGTCTAAAAAGTCTTTGTGGAGGATTTCCATCCTGAGCTTTTGGCGTAAGCGTACCAATTTCTATAAATCCAAAACCGAGATTTGAAAGTTCCTTATAAAGTTTGGCATCTTTGTCTAAACCTGCGGCAAGACCCACTGGATTTTTAAATTTTAGACCAAAAACTTCGCGCTCAAGACGTGGATCATTTACTTGATACATCGATTTTGCAAATGCAGAAAAACCAGGAATTTTCGAAAACTTTTTAATCGCGGAAAAGGTAAAATGATGAACTTTTTCTGGATCGTATTTGAATAAAACTTTTCTAATTACCGACTTATACATGCTTGCTTTTTTTGATGAGTGCCAAAGATACGCTTTGCACTCCTATGTAAAAACAGCTAAAAGAGAATTCTAAATAATGTTTGTACATATTTGATTCGATATATTTCCAAAACTCAATCTTTCAAACACTTTAGAAGAAAAAAATCTATTGTATCTTTGTTATTCTAACAGAAAACTCAAAAAAATGCAACATATTATTGACCGATTTATCAGTTATGTAACTGTAGATACCGAATCTGATCCAAATTCTGATACAACTCCAAGTTCTGAAAAGCAGTGGGTTCTTGCCAATCAACTTGTGGAAGAACTGAAATCTATAGGATTAAGCGATGTGACGATTGACAAAAACGGTTATATTATGGCTACGCTTCCATCAAATGTGGATTATACTGTGCCTGTAATTGGATTTGTTGCTCACTACGATACAACGCCAGATTTTACAGGAGCAAACGTAAAACCTCAGATTATCAAAAATTATGATGGGAAAGATATTGTACTAAACGAAAAAGAAAATATTATTTTGTCTCCAAATTACTTCAAAGATTTGTTGCAGTACAAAGGTCAAACTTTGATTACGACAGATGGTACAACATTACTTGGGGCAGATGACAAAGCTGGTCTTACCGAAATTGTTACTGCTATGGAATATTTAGTAAAAAATCCACAAATTAAACACGGCACTCTTAAAGTAGGTTTTACACCTGACGAAGAGATTGGTCGTGGTGCACATTTATTTGATGTAGAGAAATTTGGTGCAGATTGGGCTTATACCATGGACGGAAGTCAGATTGGTGAGCTTGAATATGAAAACTTTAATGCAGCTGGAGCTAAAATCACTTTCAAAGGGAAAAGCGTACACCCAGGTTATGCAAAAGATAAAATGATCAACTCTATGCTTATTGCAAATAAGTTTATCAATAAACTGCCAAAGGATGAAATTCCAGAAAAAACCAGAGGATACGAAGGATTTTTCCATGTCACCCATTTAAAGGGTAGTATTGAAGAAACAGTTTTGGAATTAATCATTAGAGATCACAGTTCTTCTAAATTCAAAAAGAGAAAGGAATTAATTGAAGAAATCACTAAGAAACTTAACAAAAAATACGCAAAACAGTTTGGAGAAGATATTGTAATAACTGAAATAAAAGATCAGTATTACAATATGAAAGACAAAGTAAAACCTGTTATGTATATTGTTGACATTGCCGAAGAAGCAATGATTGATTTGGGAATAAAGCCACTTATAAAAGCAATTCGTGGTGGTACTGACGGATGCCAACTTTCTTATATGGGATTGCCTTGTCCTAATATCTTTGCTGGTGGTCATAACTTTCATGGGAAATATGAATATGTTCCTGTAGAGAGTATGCAGAAAGCTACTGAAGTAATTGTAAAAATTGCTGAAATTACCGCTGAGAAATGGTCAAAAGGTGCGCCAGACTTGAGCAGCAAAAGCGAATCATTATAAAAAATATCTATATACAAAAAGCCTCTCAAAATTAATGAGAGGCTTTTTTTATAAAAAAACTAATGTTTTTATTTTGCTACTAGCGTTGGATTAAGTTTAGCACTCATTTCCATAGAAATTGCAGAACGTTCCATTTTTAGTTTTCCAGCCATAGTTTCAAGAACAACTGTTTGGTCTGCTACTTCGGCAATCTTACCGTGAAGACCACTTTTTGTAATAATTCTATCACCTACTTTAAGTGCGCTTTCGAATTCTTTTTCAGTTTTTGCACGTTTTTGCTGTGGTCTAATCATGAAGAAATAAAGAACAACGAACATTAAGATAAACGGTAAGAAATTTTGAATTTGATCCATAGTAGTATTTATTACTTTTTAATATTTTTTAAAATTATTTTATTGATGCTTTAATCATCAATTTTTCGTGACCCGTAGCAGTATTTGTAGTAATGTCTACTGTTTTACTTTGCATTCCGTTTCTACCTGCCGAGTTAAAAGTAACTTTCATTTCTCCTGATTCTCCTGGCTTTATTGGTGTACGAGGAAATTCTGGAACTGTACAACCGCAAGATCCTTTTGCATCTGCGATAAGTAAATCACTTTTACCCGTATTAGTAAATTTGAATATGTGAGTTACATTTTCCCCTTGAGTGATTGCTCCAAAATCGTGCTCAGTTTTGACGAAATCCATAATTGGAGCTTCTGTAGAGTTAGTGCTTTCTGTAGAAAGTGTGGCCTCAGTCATTTCCTGCATATTCTCTTCAGTAATTGACTCTGTTGGTGCAAGAATCTCATCTTGAATTTCCGTTTTATTTTCGTTTTTGCAAGCTGTTGCAATCAAAAGAGTTGCAACTACAAATAATTTAATTTTCATAACTATTTTTTTATTTAATTATAATAAACCTCTTCCTATTTTCTTCATCTTGTCTGTACCTGCATAATCTTTGATAAGATTATCTAGAATTCCGTTGATAAAGATGCTACTTTTTGGAGTAGAATATTCTTTGGCAAGCTCCAAATATTCATTAATTGTCACTTTGGCTGGAATTGATGGAAATTTCAGAAATTCGCAAATTGCCATTTTCAAAATTATGGTGTCAATTTCGGCTATACGTTCAGTATCCCAATTTGGAGTTTTATCCACATATTCTTTTGCAAGATCAGCTTCGTTAAGAACTGTTCTTCTAAAAAGGTGTTGCGCAAATTCGCGATCTTCTTCGTCTTTAAATAATTTGGGAACTCTTAAAGTGTCGTCTTGAGCAGATTTAATTTGCTTAAGCTGTTTTACAATTTGAGTATTCACCAATGGAATATCATCAATCCACGTCAGTTTATTATCTTCAAGATAATCGTACAATTTTTCGTTTGGCGCAATCAGCTCAATAAACATATCTACAACAAACTGTTTGTCAAGTTCAAAACTCGTTTCAGAATTGTCCATATATGCTTTATACAAATCGCTTTTCTTGATATCCTCTAGCAATAACAATATATAATCGTCATTCTGCTGCCAATTATTTATCTTTCTAGTTTCTAGCGCTATACTTAAAGAATTGTTTTCTTCAAGGATTTTGAAAATAGGATTATCGATAAATTTGGTATTTGGATTTCTATCTGCAGCTGTAGCAAGGTGCTTCTTTGCAGATTTTTCGATAAAGACAACTTCTCTTATTTTGATTTCGATCATCGAAGAGAGCATAATTAGGTATAAATCCTGCACATTGTCTATGCTGAATTTAAGAAATTTCTCTTCTTTCTCTATATTATCAGAGCCGTTTTGATGCATCGCATAAATAGATTGCATGACTTTTACACGGATATGTCTTCTGTTTAGCACTTTATAAGAACTTTTTTAAATTAAAGGAGCGAAAGAAAATCTTTCGCTCCGCAAAAATAATAATAAAAGTTGAACTCGTGCTTATTTAGAGTTTTCTTTTTTT
>JBBSRP010000044.1:0-16313 GCA_038242935.1 Flavobacteriales bacterium | reverse complement strand
TAGAAATAGGATTAGCAGATATTCTGCATTGTGCAAAGGTAATTGTAATTTGGTTGAGAAAGGTCAAGAAAATGTCATGATAAGTGATCTGCAAATCGATTATTATATTATTAGTTCGCTACTCGATTTTGACTGTCAAAAGCAACAAAATATCAAAGTCATTAGATCAGATATAAAACCTTATGTTTTTTTTATAATTAAGCTGCTAAATATTTTGTTACTTAAAAGTCAAGAAAAATAAAGACAACATGAGAGCAATTCATATCACAAAATCCGGGGGACCAGAAGTATTAAAATTACAAGAAACACCGAAACCTAAACCCGAGAAAAATCAAGTTTTGATAAAAGTAAAAGCTGCGGGCATTAATCGAAGTGATATTATAACTCGTAAAAATGTAGATACTTACGGCAAAGGATCAGCTGAGACTTTGATTCCAGGATTGGAAGTTTCTGGCGAAATAACAGAAATAGGAAGTGAAGTAACTGACCAAATAGTTGGTGATAAAGTCTGCGCACTGATCGCAAGCGGAGGTTATGCCGAGTATGTTGCAGTTGATAGTTCGCATTGTCTTCCGGTTCCTGAAGAAATAAGTTTGACAGACGCCGCTGCAATTCCCGAAACTATTTTTACTGTTTGGTTCAACGTTTTTCATCTCGGAAATCTTCAGCCGGGCGAGAAATTATTAATTCATGGTGGCACAAGCGGAATAGGAACAATGGGATTGCAGATGGGCAAGGCATGGGGCGCGGAAATATTTACAACCGCGGGAACAGATGAGAAGATAGACTTTCTCAACAAAATGAATCTCGGTAAAGCAATCAATTATAAACAAGAAGCTTTTGAAGACGTCTTGAAAGACGAAAAAATTGATGTGATACTCGACATGGTAGGTGGAGATTACACTCAAAAGAATCTGGAGATTCTAAACAAAAAAGGCCGACTTATTTATATCAACGGAATGAAAAGTACAGATGTCAATATCAACCTCCGTACGATAATGAGCAAAAATTTGACTTTGACGGGAAGTTTTTTAAAACCACAAACCGACGCTGTAAAAACTCAAATTGCAAAAGATGTTGAGAAAAATATTTGGCCAATGTTTGACTCAAAAAAAATCCATCCAGTTATTTACAAAACTTTTAAACTTGAAGATGCGGCCGAAGCTCATAAGCTAATGGAAAGCAGCGAGCATATTGGGAAAATTCTGTTGACGATGGATTGAGAAACCAACGTGGATTTAGTAGAAATTGAAGAGCGTTTGCCCTAAAAGATATTTGTTTGCCAAACGAACATAGCTGGGCAACGTTCTCAATCCAAGATTTTTCAATGTTCAATTTTATACAATAAAAAGCAGTTGTTTTAAAAGAAGCTATTCCTGATTTAGGATATTTTCTACTATTCAATCCGCTTCAAATCGGCAATTCTGCCATCGGCAACAATAAAAGGCCCGTCCAAAGATTCATCATTTTGCTTGGCCCATTCCATCTGATGGAAACAGGTTTTAATATGATTTATTAGAGTTTCTCTGTTTCCTGTTTCCCAGTATTCACCTTCATCAGTGACATTCAAATCTTCAAAATTTGACTTCAAAGTTTTTAAGAAATTGATTAATTTAACGTGATTATCAATATCTGTAAATTGTGTTTTACAGTATTCCTGAATATAATTGTCATTGTCAAATTCAAGATTAAATGGATCGCAATTTTCATCAACCTCAATCCGAATTCCTTTTGTTGAACCCTTATAATCCCAATCTTCATTATTTCGAACTCTCAATAAAACTTTGTCTTCTTCCGCAAATTTCTTATAATCCATCTTGTTTTGCTTTGCAAATTCCGTCGCTTTTGCTAGTACTTCATCGTAATCTTGCTCGCTTTTTAATCGTCCTTCAAAATGTATTGTGACTCCCATTTTAGATGTTTTTATTTAAATTTTCTTTAGATGCAAAGTTAGCAGATTTTTTTGTGGTAGAGGATGAGATTTTTTTGGAGCTTTCTCCTGCTGTCCACTGTATCTTTCCTGCCCAAAACAAAGGGCAGGAAAGGATGCCGTTCCCATCAGGGCTAGGGATTTACGGTTATTTAGAAATGAAATTTTCCGATAAAGAATAATCTCATCTGTGCACTAAAGCTTTTCACTTTTTACCGCTGCATTTTGTGAAAAGGTAAGATTGAAAAAAAACAGTAACGCTAATAAAATAAATAGAAGTTTTTTCATAAAAGTTATTTTTGAAGAATGAAAACTTTAAAAATGATTAGAAATCATTATTATTTTAACAATACTTGATGCGAAATTTATCTATTTTCTGAATTAATAGAGTATAGGTATAATTTTTTCTTGATAACTACTTCACTTCAATTTCAGGCGTCTTTTGCGCAAGGGGTGGGAGCGCCATCCTTTGCTGCTAACGAAAATCTCGAAACTTTACCGAAGACTTCTGACAGCAAAGATACAGTGGACGACCCGACCCGAGCCAAATGTCATTTCAATGTTAAGATAGTCATTGTGGCGACGGGTTGCGCCCAAAGAATACTTCTTACAAATTGAAAAATAATTCTACCAATTTACTCGACTTTTCCCACAACTCTCTTCCTAAATTTCACAACCTCATACCAAATTACAGATACAAAACCAACCAAGGATGCCGTCAAGATCTGGCTCCCATCAAGTGTTGCGAACTTGAAAAACGCTGTCAACGGCGGTACGAAAAGTAGTAGCGCGGTAATGACGATTGTAATGGCAATCATCAATGGTACCAAGGCATTCTTGTATTTTAAAGTGGTTAAAACTGAGTAATAAAACGAGCGGTTTACCATTGTCAGAAAGATATTGGCAGCGATCAAAACAATGAAAACCATCGTTCTGGTATGCGCCTCGCCAAAACCTTGATGCACGGCGTACTGATAGATAAAAAGTGAACCTGCGGTAATTGCCAATCCTTGAATAATGCTTGTTGTGAGCTCCGCTCTATTGAAAAACGAGGTTCCAAAAGGTCGCGGTTTTCTACTCATTGTATTCTTTTCAATTGGCTCATTTTCGAAAATAATAGAACAGGTGGGACCCATAATTAATTCTAAGAAAATGATGTGTACCGGCGACAAAATATTTGGGTAAATCCATGCTAATGCCAGCGGAATAAACACCGTGAGGATGATGGGAATGTGGATTGAAATAATATACTGAATCGCCTTTTTTAGGTTGGTATAAATTCGTCTGCCCATCGCCACAGCATCGACCATTTTGGACAAATCATCTTCCAATAATATCAGCGAAGCGGCTTGTTTGGCGATTTCTGTACCTTTCTTGCCCATCGCAATTCCAATGTGTGCCGCTTTTAAAGCAGGGCCGTCGTTAACACCGTCGCCGGTCATTGCCACAATTTGATTGTTTGCTTTTAGCGCATTGATTATTCGGAGTTTTGCCTCGGGAAACATTCGAGTAAAGATATTTGTCTGCATCACTTTTTGCTGCAATTCAGCATCTGAAAGTTTCATTAATTCGTCGCCACTTAAGCTGTGCTCGTAGCCTTCAAATTCGATTTGCTTGGCGATGGCGGTCGTCGTCTCGGCATTATCCCCAGTAACGATTTTTACCAAAATTCCAGCCTGATAAAAATGATATAAAACTTCTTTAATATTCGCTTTTGGCGGATCATAAAAAGCTACAATTCCTTTGAATTTAAATATAAATTCTTGTTGCGTTTTTGGAAAATCAACTCCTGTAAAATCAGCTTCTCCCACGCCCAAAATTCGATATCCTTCAGAAGTGATCGTTTTTATTGCGGCATTTATTTGTGCAATTACCTCAGCAGAAAGATTCGAAACAGTCATCAATGCTTCTGGAGCACCTTTGGCAGCAATGACTCTTTTTCCTTGAGAATTCTCAAAAATATGTGTCATCATCGGAGGTTGTCCGCCCAATGGATATTCGTGAATCATCTTAAAGTTGGCCCTTTCGTCATTCAGCGCAGATTTGGCGTAAGCTTGATGCAAAGCGATTTCCATCGGATCAAACGGAATTGGTTCGCTTGCCCACATAGCGATTTGCAAAAGTTCTTTTGCGGAATCATCGGCATCTTCAGGATTCGAAATTTTTTGTGAAGCCAACGTAAAAACTTTGGCAAGACTCATCTTGTTTTCGGTAATCGTTCCAGTTTTATCAGTACAAATCACAGTTGCAGATCCAAGCGTTTCCACAGTTTTCATCTGTTTTACTACAACGCCCATTTTCATTAAGCGCAACGCACCAATTGCCATAAAAGCTGTTAGAGCCATCGGAATTTCTTCGGGCAGAATACTCATTGCAAGTGTCAAAGCTTTCAACAAACTATCTAATAAATTATAGGAATGAAAATAATTTATCGCCCAAACAATTAGGAAAACTACAGCTCCTGCAATAACCAATTTCTTCACAAAACTATTAATCTGAAGTTCCAAAGGTGTTTTCTCGACCTTAATACTCTCAAGACTTTCGCCAATTTTTCCAAGTTTCGTCTGATTTCCAATATTTGTAATTGTCGCAATTGCGAGTCCGCTTGCAACGGTCGTACCTTTATAAATACTGTTGTCTTCGTGAAATTTATCTTTAAAAACTGCAAATGATTCGCCAGTCAAAATCGATTCGTTCACAGAGAAATCGTTCGAATGGATAATAATTCCATCGGCGGGAATAGCTGTGCCTTCTTCCACAATCAGACTATCGCCTACAACAAGATCTTCGGTTTTAATTTGGATGGTGTTGCCATTTCGGATTACGCTGCAATTGGGTTGCGAAAAATCTTTCAGCTTCTGTAATGCATTACGACTACGTGAATCTTGATAAAGCGAAATTACCGAAACAATGATAATTGCCGAAAGCAGAAAAAGTCCGTCGCCAATTTCTCCACTTACAAAATAAATCAATGACGCAATAAGCAAAAGTGCAATCATCGGCTCTTTGACAAGGCTTTTTAAAGCTTCGAGAATTCCATCTTCTTTTTTGAATTTCAGCTGATTTTTGCCGAAGTTCTCCCTTTTGCGAACAACTTCTGCGTCTGTAAGGCCTTTGATATCAAAATTATTTGCGGGCATAATGGAAGTTATTTAGACTTATAAGTAAAAGTACCGCTTCTTAGGTTTGCAATTGTTGTAAAAAGTTAATCTAGTCCTAGTCTTAATTAACCGATTTTTGCATTTAGAATGTTTTTCTTTTGGAGCTTTATCCTGCTGTCCACTGTATCTTTCCTGCCCAAAACAAAGGGCAGGAAAGGATGCCGTTCCCATCAGGGCTATGGGAGTTGGACATAAAAGAACATAGGAATTAATTCAGAAACCTCGTTTTAAATCATTCAAATCAACCTCCATTTTATTTCGAATTAAATCATTAAGATTGAAATTTAATAAATCACCATGGACTTTTATCTAACATAATTTAAAGATTTGTTATGTGGATTTTCTTCTCATCATCTTTTTAAACCGTATGATTATTCGTCGATAGCTTCTTTCGACGTTTGACCACAAAGAGGTCATATCAGAATTTAATTATGGAAACGAATATCTAAAAGTCTAATGGAATTATAAAAAGTCAATTCAAATACTACTATTGTTATATTCCTGTGTCTTTTGTATTATAAATAGCAATATAACCACCTCACATCAATTTAAGTGTCTTCCGCGCAAGGGGTGGGAACGGCATCCTTTGCTGCCAAATTTAAATCTCAAATTGATATCTATTATTTCTGGCAGCAAAGATACAGTGGACGACCCGACCCGAGCCACAGTTCAATTCAATGTTAGGAAATACGTTATGGCGAAGGTTTGCGCCCAAAAAAAAAGAAAGAAATAATGTTATTCTGCACAAATTTACTTTGGTGGTTGGGTGAAAGACTCCCTGAAAAATTTAGACTGTGACTTCTAAATTCAAAGCTTTCTCATCTGCCAATTTCTTACGATACTGCGCGACGGTCAAGGTGCTGCCGTCGTGACTCCATCCGGGAGGGCCAAAAATATACATGAATTTATGTCGCCAGTTTTTAGATTTTTTCATATCTGCCCAGATATTTACATATTCGTGAGTTAAAATCACCATAGGATTATGGGAATTTGGCGGAGTGCTAACACCATAATAAATTTTTATACTTTCGTCCAGAGGTTGAAAAGTACCAAAAATTCTATCAAAGACATTTAAAAATCCACCATGGTTTTTGTCCAGATACTTTATATTTTTAGCGTGATGTACCTGATGCATTGTGTGCGTATTGAAAATTTTCTCAATCCAACCTAGTTTTGGAATGTATTGAGAATGTAGTTGAAATTGCCATAAAGATTCGATACCCAGACAAATGATAATCATCTCGGGCGCAAAGCCGATTGCGGGCATCCATAAGTAAAATAATGGTTTATATATTATGGTAATCCATCCGTTTCTGACGGCAGTTCCCAAATTAAATTTATTGGATGAATGGTGCACAATGTGCGCAGCCCAGAAAAAGCGAACCATATGATTCTGTCGGTGAAACCAGTAATAGCAAAAATCATCGGCTATTTGACACAAAATCCAGACATACCAAGCGTAAGAAAATGATTGCCAACCAAAGATATTCATCCGAACGCCATCTACCACCGGATTGAAAATTTCGTAGATCCAAACGAAAATTACGACAGCTGAAATAGTTTTGATTAAAGCTGCAACCACAGCCGATCCTACTCCAATAGATAAACTAGAAAATAGATCTTTATAATTATATAAGTTTTTTCTTTCGCTGTGCTTGCTATACGTAAGTTCAAGCAAAATTAAAGCGAAGAAAAAAGGTACGCCATAAATTAGAGGGTTGGTAAAATCCATTCAGTTTTTTCTTTTTGCGAGTAAGGTACTTTTTTCATTACAACCATAAAATAAGTATAGCCGTTTTAATATAATTTTAACGGACTTTAAAAGGTGTTTATTTGAATTCCGAGTGCCAAATTACTGACTAATTTCTAAAAGTAACTTTATAATAGAATTATAAAAATATAATTTCTGAGTGATGTATAATTTGCTTATTTTTAGTTTAAATCTTAAATACTTAAAAAATGATAAATGTTATAGTACAATTCCGAATAGAAAAAGAGTTAGTTTCAGCACATGATCCTATTTTTGAAAAATCAGACATTCAACAAGAAATTATACAGAGACTAAAAAACGGTTCTGCGAAATTTGACAAAATGGTAGAAGATGATGGGGACGGGGACATGGACGAGCAGTTGTATGAAACTGTGGTAATTAATCACCGACCGACAACATTTGTAGATCTGACATTTTCTGTGAATCAAGAGCAACTTGAAAAATTAGAAAACGATGCCGATCTAGTTCTTATGAAATCGATTGCTACATTGCAAAAAGATAAAAAGCTTGCAAACGATATCGTGAAAAACAGAGTTGCATTTCTTAGCTTCAGATAGATTACTTCTTAGTAATTTTATACAATTTACCAGAGTCAGTTATGGCGTACAAAGCGCCATCCTGACCTTGAGTAATATCTCTGAAACGCTCGTTTTCGCTTTCTAGCAAACGCTCTTCGCCGATAACTTTATTGTCTTTGAGCACTATTCTGGCAATATGTTGACCGCTTAAACAGGCGATAAAGAGATTGTTATCCCATTCTGAAATTGCACCTTTATGGTAGAAAGTGATTCCGCTAGGAGAAATTACTGGATCCCAATAATATACAGGTTGCTCCATTCCTTCTTTTTTCGAAATGCCGTCGCCAATTGTTTTTCCGCTGTATTCAACTCCGTACGTAATTGTTGGCCAACCATAATTTGTTTTTGCTGTAATCAAGTTTAGCTCATCACCACCTTTTGGCCCCATTTCGGTTTCCCACAAATCACCGGTTATAGGATGAATTGCTAATCCTTGAACATTTCTATGGCCATAAGAATAAATCTCTGGAAACGCTTTCGAATCATTCAAAAAAGGATTTCCAGCGACAGGCTTTCCATCTTTGGTAATTCGAACAATTTTACCTAAAGCGGAATTTAGCCACTGTGCTTGTGGACGCGTTTCGATATCCGAACGTTCGCCAGTGCTGACAAACAAGTTACCGTTTGCGTCAAAAATAATTCGCGATCCATAATGCAAAGTTCCGTTATACGCAGGAAAAGCTCGGTATATTGTTTGAACGTTTTCAACGCGTTTTTCATCTGCAGAGAGTTTTCCTTTTCCAACAGCGGTAAGATTTCCTTTTGGAGTTACCTCGGAAAAGCTAAAAAAAATCATTCGGTTTTTGTCAAAATCAGGATCTAGACAAACATCAAGTAATCCACCTTGTCCGCCAGAATTTACCTTTGGCAAACCTGTTATTTTGTCGCTCAAAGTTCCGTCTTTGGCAACGATTCTCAAATCGCCGGCCTTTTCGGTAATCAATAATCGCCCGTCGGGAAGCGCTTTTACACTCCAAGGCTTTGATAGTTTGTTGGTGATGACTTTTGTTGAGTATTCGGTCGAAGTTTTCACACCAGCAATTCGAGTTTGTCCCGCAAATGCTAGTTGGAGATCGGAATTTTTATCTTTGGTTTCGACAGGAGGAAGCGACGTGCTTGTAGATGATGTCGATGTCACGACTGTTTCGTGCTTAGTGGATTTTTTATTGCCGCACCCCAGAATCAGAAGTGAAGACAGACTTATAAAGAGTAATTGCTTTTTCATAATGTCCCTTTTTAAATAGAAATTTTGGTTCTCTAAAAATACGGAAGATTTTTCAGAAATTGGATGAAGTGGTTTTTATTTATGTTAAGTACTGCACAATCTAAGATGAGGAAATTCATGTGGTAAGAAATTTTGGTTGACAGAATTTATTTTTTTTGGAGCTTTATCCTGCTGTCCACTGTATCTTTCCTGCCCAAAACAAAGGGCAGGAAAGGATGCCGTTTCCATCAGGGCTAGGGGATTTGTGGTTAACAACAAATTATTATAAGTAGAACTAACTCCAAATTATATGCACTCATTTCGAACTTTAATCCCTTTCGACTCTAATTTTTCTTTCATTTCCAGCCAAGTATGATCGCGTAAAGTGGCAGCAGGAAATATTTTATTTTGGAAATCGGTAGTAATTATTCTCATAGAGTTTGGACTTCTACCCGTCATTTCAAAAACAACTTCTTTGACTGTAGACAGTTCATAAACTTTTGATTTACCAATAAAATTATGATTCTTCACTATCAGTAAACGCTCTGATATTTCGAAATAATTCATCAGCCAAGAATTAAAAAGAAACCAAAAGATTGGAAAAACAAGTAGTGGAACTAGTACTTTCCAATTTCCGAAAGGATTATTTATAATCAGCATAATAGCTATAAATGCAAACATTCCCCATAAAGTAATTCCTCGAAAACTTGTGAATTGATTCTCTTTAAAAATTTCTCTTTTTCCTAATCCTGCTACGTGTCTGTCAATTGTGGTTGGAATTTTTGGAAAGTATTCTTGCTTTTTTACTATTGTTTGGTGTAGAAATGTTTTCATTTCCGAACTATTATCGTAGAAATCATCAAAAAATACTTTCTGTGTGCTATCGTTAAAAATCAATTTTGTGCCTTCGAGAGGTACATTATATAGGAAGCGGAAAGGAACTTTTCCAGTAAGTATAACGTCTTTGATATCTGTGAAATAGAAAGTCTCGGTGTCAAAAAGTTATCGAATCCCTATCAATCTTAATAATAGGAGCATTTTGATAAAAGCGCCAAACCATTAATATACCCAATCCGAAAAATGCCAAACTGAAGAGCGGCATAGCATAAATTTTCGGTGCCACTTGACCTTCATTGATAATTCCGATGCTAGCCCAAAGTACAAGAGTGCCTAGTGCAAAATTAATTATTATACCAATAGCTATGACTCCGTAAAAATTTATAGGATGTCTTCTTGAAGTCATTATTGTAATTTTCTTTGGTGTGAATGGAAAGTTGCTTGTAACTTTTAATTTCAACGCAAGTTAGATGAATTAGTTTATTTTTCTACATAGAGTTGTTCCAAAATATAACCAGTAGATTCTTTTCTAATTTCCAAACATAAATTTTTTACTTTTTCTTAATTTTTTTAATTCCTTAAAGGTTCAATCGACACAACCGCTAATAGATTAGAGCTAATAAAAAACCATAAAGAAGTTATATTATGTTCCATAAGATAAATGCCTTTGATAATTCTTAAGTGACTTGATGGAATAATTTAGCATATTGGTTAAAGTCTCAATTAATTACTCTATTCTGTCCACAATAATCAAAGCTTTATCTGCCCAAATAATAAGTCAACTTACCAGCTTCACCTGTTTGAATCAATTTGTTTTCGACAATCTATCGAAGTCCTTTTAAGCAAGTCTTTTTGTAAATTGATATTATAGAAATTTGTAAATTCTCAAGTGCTTTGAGAATATCTGCTTTATTAATTTCTGTCATTTTTATTTACTGTGATCTTTTATTATTGTTCTGTTTTTGAGTTTTTCATAGCGCCATAAATCGCCATTGCCAATCCGATAAAAACGAATGGAAGTGCAATCCATAATATTGTAGTGTTGCGCATAATTCCGTAAATCATAAAGCCGAGTGCAATTCCTTGAATGATAATTCCTAAGATAGCTAAAGTATTTTTTTTCATTGTTATAAATTGATTTATTAGTTGCAATTTGATAAAAATGCAATTTTTTGTACTGTGATATTGTAGTTATTTTTTGACGTGGAGTGTTGGTGGATTTCTCAAGCCTTGATGGGATTGTAAAGAATGGAGATCTGTCGCAATATCGGATTAAAACATCTAATTTTAATTTTGTGACCTGAAGAAATTTGAATTTACAGATGCGATTGCGGCGCTTAGATCAATGACGAACGTGTGGCGGTAATAAATGATGAGTAGTATTTATGATTTAGAAAATTTCACTTGAACTTAGCTCTTTCTCTGCGTAAGGGATGGGAACGGCATCCTTTGCTGCCAAATAAAATTACGAATGTTTACGAAAAGTTCTGGCAGCAAAGATATAGAGGACAGCCCAGTGCCGAGCCTCACGAATATTTGAATGTTAGAAAAGTCTTGAAAGCGATGGCATGCGCCCAAAAAAAGATCATCAACCTATGCAGCAATCATCAACTTAAAATATTATTCTTATTTAGATTTAATCTAATCATTTCTTGCGAAATTCGAAATCGCGTATTATATTTGCGAAAACTATTTTTAACCAATCTTAATAAACATATATGAAATTAACAAAGTACGCTCTTGGAGCACTCGCAATCTCACTGACTTTCGCATCTTGCTCGGATGATACCGATAATCCTATGGCGCCTAGCTATGAAATTCCTGCCTCTTATAATTTTATGAGAAATGGATTATCGAGTGTGGAATATGATGGGCAGACTTCGAGGCTGCAAATGCTGAACGAGATGAGCGGAAAGTTTACAGCTGCGGCTACAAACGGAACGGCATTAGATGCGAGCGAGTTGAGCAATATGTATAGTAACACAAATAATGCTTTTTCGTCTGAGACGCTGAATAGTTCTGGCAAAAATATCAAAAGTAAAACGGCTGCTTCAACAGATTATTTCAACTCATTTTTGGGTGGTGGATCTACAATTGAGAAAGCTGCTGTGCAAGCACTATTTGAAAATCAGTTTGTACTGGGAGCAGAGGCAAGTCAAGGAAACGCAGCTACAGCAGGCGTTGCAGGATCATATCTTGATGGAAGCAAAACAAGATTATTTGCTGCAAATGGTCTTGAGCCACAGCAAATTCTAAATAAAGGCTTGATGGGTGCGATGATGATGGATCAGATTTCCAACCATTATTTGTCTACTTTGAAACTTGACGGTGGATCTACAACTATTGAAAATAGCAATAAAGTTCTGTCTACAGATGGGAATTTTACTACAATGGAGCATTATTGGGATGAAGCTTACGGATATGTTTACGGAGCGGATGAGACTGCGACAAATTCTAGAAAGTTCTGGAGTTCGTACATTGAGCAAGTAACTGCTGATGCCGATTTTAATACTACTAGCAACGATATTAATCTAGCTTTCCGCAAAGGTCGTGCTGCGATTGTTGCAAACGATTATAGTACAAGAAACCAGCAAGTAGGCGTGATTCAGAGTAAATTGGCTCTTGTTGCTGCAGTTCGTTCGGTATATTATTTGCAAGAAGGAAAAGGAAAATTGGTCGAAGATAATGGCGCAAAAGCGTTTCACGCACTATCTGAAGGATACGGTTTTATTATGTCTTTGAGATATACTCGTCAGCCTGGAACTGATAATCCATACTTTAGCAAAGCTGAAATTGACGCGATGTTGGCAACGCTTGTAAGTGGCGAAAATGGCCTTTGGGACATCGATACTTTGAGTCCAAAACTTGATGCAATTTCAACTCAGATTGCGGCGAAATTCGGATTTTCTGTTGCTCAAGCTGCGACTGTAAATTAATTTAGAATAAGTAAAGATAGTTTGAATTCAAATCGTTAATTTTGCATCAAATTTTTTAGAATATAATGAGAAAACTAATTTTTTTATTTGCCTTTGCCACGCTTATTACTGCTTGTTCTTCAAGTGATGATGGGGCGTCAACATCTGGAGATAGCTTTAACAGAACGACATTGCTGACACATTGGGCAGATAATTTGATTATTCCTGCTTTTCAGAGTTACGATGATAAATTGGCTTTGTTAACTGGTGATATCGAAAGTTTTAATGCTGCTCCGTCACAAGAAAATTTGACTATTGCTCGCACGTCTTGGCTTGCAGCTTATAAAGCGTACCAAAAAGTGATGTTGTACAATATTGGAAAAGCTTCGGATCTTAACTTTAAGGAAGCTGCAAATACATATCCTACGGAAGTTGCAGGAATTCAAGCTAATATCGCAAACGGAAACTATAATTTGGAACTGCTTTCTCAGTATTCTAAACAAGGATTTCCAGCTTTGGATTATATGCTAAATGGTTTGGGACAATCTGATGCTGAAATTGTGTCTTTTTATACAACAAATGCAAATGCTGCTTCGTATAAAACTTACTTAATAACAGTAACGAATGCTTTAAAATCAAATTCATCTGCGATATTGACAGATTGGAACGGATCTTACAGAGCAACTTTCATTGGTAGTAATGGCACGGCAGTGAGTAGTTCTACAAATAAGATGACGAATCTTTTTGTAAAGAATTTCGAGAAAGATATTCGTTCAGGGAAAGTTGGAATTCCAGCGGGAGTTTTCTCTAATGGTAATTTATTTCCAGAGAAAGTAGAAGGTTTTTATAAAAAAGACATTTCGAAAACATTGCTGACTACTGCTATTCAAGCGCAACAAGATTTCTTTAATGGTAAGTATTTTGCAAGTTCGCAAGTTGGACCAAGTTTAAAATCATATTTAGATGATGTGAAAGCGGTTCGCAATGGATTGAATTTAAGCGCAATTATCAACAATCAGTTTGAAACTATTTATACTACAAACGCGACATTAAACGACGATTTCTCACAGCAGATTACGAGCAATAATTCAAAAATGCTTGAAGCTTACGATGCAATGCAGCAAAATGTTGTGTACTTCAAGCTTGATATGATGCAGGCTCTTAATATTACCATCGATTACGTGGATGGTGATGGTGATTAATTTGTGATGAATCAACGCATACAAACATATTTAAATTCTTATACATCAACTGCAACGCTAGCTTTTTTTAGGCTAGCGTTTGGTTTGATGATGCTTTTCAGTTTGATTCGTTTTGCCTCTCACGGATGGATTGATAAATTCTATATTCAACCCTCATTTCACTTTTCTTATTTTGGTTTTGATTTGGTAAAACCTATTGGGCAATATACCTACTTACTTTATATTGTTGCTGGTATTGCTGCATTTTGTGTGGCAATTGGTTTTAAATATCGACTGTCTATTATCACATTCTTCCTGACATTTACGTATATCGAATTGATGGATATGACGTATTATCTCAACCATTACTACTTTATTACCATCGTCAGTTTTGTATTGATATTTCTTCCTGCAAACGCCTATTTTTCGGTTGATGCATATAAAAATAAGAGTTTGGCTTTCGCCAAAATACCACAGTGGAATACAGATATACTAAAAATTTTGCTGGCAATAGTTTACATTTATGCGGGCATCGCAAAGATAAATTCTGATTGGCTATTGGAAGCAATGCCACTTCGAATTTGGCTGCCGTCAAATGCTGATATACCGCTGATTGGGCCGTTGTTAAAGGAAACTTGGGTTGCGTATGCCTTTAGCTGGATTGGAATGATTTACGATTTGGCAATTGTCTTTTTGCTGCTTTACAAGCCTACACGCTGGTTTGGATTCTTTTTAGTCGTAATTTTCCACGTCTTGACAAGAGTTTTATTCCCAATTGGCGTTTTTCCGTTTGTAATGATCATTAGCAGTTTAATTTTCTTTGAAGCTGGTTTTCATAAAAAGATATTATTTTATATTTCTGAATTGCTCAAAATTTCTAATGAGGTTTGGGAAAATGGAAAAGTCAAAGTTGCAAATTATACCAAGGTCTACAACGCCAAACTAGCTTTGTTAAGCGCTTTTCTACTTTTTCAATTAGCTTTTCCTTTTAGATATTTATTGTATCCCGAAGAGCTTTTCTGGACTGAAGAAGGTTTCAGATTTTCATGGCGGGTAATGCTGATGGAAAAAGCAGGTTACACCGAATTTAAAGTCACCGATGCCACAACAAAAAAGTCTATTCACGTAGATAATAGCGAATTCTTAACGCGGTTTCAGGAGAAACAAATGTCGTTTCAGCCCGATTTTATTCTGCAATACGCACATCATTTACACGAACATTATAAAAAACAAGGAGTTGACAATCCAATTGTAACTGTAGAAAGTTACGTTGCCTTAAATGGCAGATTGAGTCGCACTTATATAGATCCCACAATAAATTTAGCCGAACAATATGATACATTCCAACACAAAAACTGGATTTTACCTTTCAATGAAACAATTAAAGGGTTTTAGTTTTTTGTTTATTCTTCTTTGTAGCACCGCACTTTTTGCCCAGACAAAAGTAACTGGAATAGTTGTGCAAGAAGAGAATAAACGACTTTCTGGAGTCGAAGTTTACAATGTAGATTTGTCTGCAAAAACTTTTACAGATGACAAAGGACAGTTTGTTATGGAAGTAAAAGACGGATCTAGAAATGCGCTTGTATTGTACAAAGACGGATTTTTATTGCTCGAAACTTCAATAGGTTCAATAGATAATAATAAAGTGTTTACTCTAGAAAAAATGATTTCGTTATCTGAAGTAGTTATTCGGAATGAGCGTGCTAAACTATCTAATCTTAACAAACTTAGAGATGTAGAAGAAACTGCAATTTATGCTGGAAAAAAGACAGAAGTTATAGCTGTGGCTAAATTAACTGCGAACAAATCTATCAATAACCCTAGACAGATTTTTGCTCAAGTTGTAGGTCTTACTATCAACGAAGGATCTGAAGGTGGATTGCAATTGAGTATTGGTGGCCGTGGATTAAATCCAAATAGAACCGCAAATTTCAACACTCGCCAGAATGGTTATGACATTAGTGCCGATGTTTTAGGATATCCTGAAAGTTACTATTCAACACCTACCGAAGCGCTCGAAGAGATTCAGATTGTTCGTGGTGCTGCATCTTTGCAATACGGAACGCAGTTTGGAGGATTGATAAATTTCAAAATCAAATCGCCATCAAAGAAAGAGATGGAAGTTTCTACTCGTAACACTTTAGGATCAAATAATCTGTTTACAAACTTCACCTCGTTGAGCGGGACGAAAGGGAAATTTAGTTATTTGACTTTTTATAATTATAAGCAGGGAGATGGTTTTCGAGCAAATTCTGAATTCAATAGTAAGAACTTCTTTGCGAATTTAAATTATCAATTCAACTCAAAAACATCTTTGCATTTTGATTATACACATTTCGATTATCTGGCGCAGCAGGCTGGAGGATTAACAGATTTTATGTTTAACGAAGATCCGAACCAGAGTAATAGAACGCGAAATTGGTTTGCGGTAAATTGGAATTTATTTGCATTGCGATTGAAGCATAAGGTTACGGATAATGCTGATTTTTCGTTGCAGTTATTTGGTTTGGATGCAAGTCGAAAAGCGGTTGGTTATCGCAGCAATGGCGTATCAAATCCAGATCTCGTAGGTACGGTAAGAGACCTTATTGTAGGCGACTTTGTGAATTGGGGTGCTGAAGCGCGATTTTTGCAAAAGCATAATTTCTTAGGAAATAACAACGCATTTCTGATTGGTGCCAAATATTATCAGGCGCAAAATTCAGGATTGCAAGGACCTGGAAGTTCTGGTAG
>JBBSRP010000043.1:0-16755 GCA_038242935.1 Flavobacteriales bacterium | reverse complement strand
TTGCCAATCCGTATCCTGCGGTACACAATGGTGGCATAAGAGCAGTTGCAATTGCCACACCGGGAATTGGATTTCCTTTTTCTGTCCTAGTCACGGCAATTGCTCCCACGATTCCACCAAAGAAAGCAATTAGAATGTCATAGATTGTTGGAGAGGTACGAGCCAAAAGTTCAGATTGTACATCCTTAAATGGACTCAAAGCAAAGTAAGTCGTAGATACGACCAGACCAACAATAGTTGCATTTGTAAGATTTCGAAGAGATCTTTTAAGGAGTTTAAAATCATAGATACCCAAAGCAAAGCCAGCGCCCACAATTGGTCCCATGAGCGGCGAAATTAACATCGCACCAATTACTACGGCAGTTGAATTTACATTAAGTCCTACTGAAGCCACAATGATTGCACACGCCAAAATCCAAAGATTCGCTCCTTTAAACGAAATATTTTTTACAATGCTTTCGAGAGTTTTTTCTCTATCATCTTCACCATCATGCAAGTTGAAGACATTTCTAAAGTTTTTGAACATATATTATTTTGTGGTTGTTGCCTTGGAAGTAAGTGTAGTTTACTAAAATTACCGCGGCTTAAAAGTATAAAAAAAAAGTACTAGTTAAGTTATTAAATTTTGGAGGTGTTATTTGCATTTTTATAGGTGAATCATAAACAGTATAATATCAATTTCAGCATGATTTAAGGTCTTTTATAAATAATGTTAAATCACTAAATTCTTGAAGTATCAGCGCTGTGCGATCAATTTAATAATAAATCGACACATAATCAAAATAGTATACAAATGTTCAGATATAAAAATTCTGGGCACTGATGATCGTTCTTCGCTACTATTCCGACTTTAATATTTGAGGCTTTGAAAAATCTTCTGCTGTCAACGTCATTTCTATTTGTGGTCGAGACGCTGCCCGTGATAGAAGTGGAAAGCCCGTAAAGCCAGCGCCTTTTTTTCAAAAACATAGTGCACAACAGCGACCAGAGGAAGCTCGTTGTGCATTTATGTTTTTTAAGGCGGTGGCTGCGGACTTGGAATGTATAGCGCGAAATGGCAGACAAAAGATAATAATAAAAAATATTAAATATGCCACAGTTTAGCATATATGATCTTATTAAAAATAGAAAGTGGTCAACAGTATTTAGGATCTTACCTTCAAAAAAAACTTCAACAAGTTATGTAAGAAAATCGTAAGTTTTTGTAATAATATGATTACTTTAGTTAATAGATTTGTGAATAATAACATAAAAAACAAATGTCAACAGCCCTAATTACAGGAGGAACTAGTGGTATAGGAAAAGCAATTACATCAAAGTTTTTAGCAAATAACTGCACTGTTATTAGTGCTGATATAGAGGCGTCTTCAGAGAAACATCAAAATTTTCACCACAGATTTTGCGATATTACAAAAGGCAAACAAGTGGATGATCTTTTTTTGTGGATGCTGGAGAATACGGGCTTGCCTGATATTTTGGTACTGAATGCGGGAATTTGTATGCACGAAAAACTGACCGAAGGGGATCCTGAAAAATGGCTTCATACTTTGCAGGTTAATGTGATGGGTGCACTGCGTTTTATTCGAGCTTTTGTTCCAAATATGGAAAAAAACAAGAGAGGTAAAATAGTATTTATTTCGTCTGTATCTTCTGCAAAAGCATATTCGTACGGTGGTGTTTATAGTGCCAGCAAAGCCGCTTTGAATACTATTGCTGAGACTTTGCGGGTGGAGACGCATCCTAATCTTCATGTTTTGCTCGTTAAAGCCGGAATCACAGACACTGCTTTTTTTGAAAATCATCCGGCCGGATCTGCCGAAAATTTAGAAACTAATTGTCTGCTTGCAGAGGATATTGCCGATGATGTCTGGTATGCTATTAATAAACGGCCTACTGCACAAATTCAGACAATTGTGACGCGACCGGCGAATCAATCTTTTTAATAAAAATAAATTTTATGAAAAAAAAAGTACTTATTACTGGAGGAGCGGGCTTTATTGGCTCACATCTTACTGACGAACTTATTGAGAATGGCTACGAGGTGCGGATTTTGGACAATTTGTCCGAGCAAGTGCATGGGTCAACAAAGGAAAGACCTTCTTATTTAAATGAGCAGGCAGAACTAATAATAGGTGATGTTCGTGATAAAGATGCTGTAGAAAAAGCGTTAAAAGATGTTCATGCAGTATTTCATTTTGCGGCGATGGTGGGTGTAGGACAAAGTATGTATCAAATTGCGGAATATACAGATGTAAATAATTTTGGTACTGCGGTACTTTTGCAGGCACTGATTGACAATCCTGTAGAAAAATTGGTGGTTGCTTCAAGCATGAGCATTTATGGTGAAGGATTGTACGAATCTGATACTGCAAAAAACATAAGTGGTTGTGAAAGAACCTTGACCGACCTAAAGCAGCAGCGTTGGGAGCTTTACAATGAACAAGACGAACTACGACCACTGCCAACTCCAGAAAGCAAAACCCCTTCTTTGTCTTCTGTTTATGCACTTTCCAAATATGATCAGGAACGTCTGTGCTTACTTACGGGCAAAGCTTATAATATTCCTACCACAGCCCTGCGATTTTTCAACGTGTACGGCACACGTCAGGCTTTGTCAAATCCATATACGGGAGTTCTTGCCATTTTTGCATCTCGACTTCTTAATAATAATCAGCCGCTGGTTTTTGAAGATGGTATGCAAAAAAGAGATTTTGTGCATGTCAAGGATGTGACGCGTGCCTGCCGTATGGTGCTAGAAAATCCAAATACAGATGGCGAGGTTCTTAATATAGGAAGTGGAAACCAATACACAATTATTGAAATCGCGGAGAAGCTGGCGAAGGTAATGGGCAAAGATCTGAAGCCAGAAATAACTGCAAAGTATCGAGTGGGCGACATCAGACATTGCTTCGCCGATCTTACAAAAGCCAAAAAACTTGTAGGTTACGAGCCAGAAATAAAGTTTGAAGACGGACTTTCAGAGCTTGCAAAGTGGCTAGAGGGACAGATTGCGGTAGATCATGTGAGTGCAGCCACAGAAGAACTAGCAATGCGTGGATTAACTGTTTAAAAAATTTAAATTATGATAAAAGATAAAGCAATTCTTGATTCTAAGGTTGGTATAGTAGAATGGTTTCGGCCAGGAGAATACGATCGTGTAAAGCAAACGATTGCTGACTTGAAGATGATAGGAATTAGGCAGTTGCGTACAGGTATTTCGTGGGCGGAGTGGCATGTGTCAGGAAATCTTGACTGGTATGACTGGCTGTTTAAAGAATTGTCTGTAGATCTAGAAATACTTCCTTGTCTATTATATACTCCGCCATCATTAGGCATAGCGCCAAAAGTTTCTGCCCCACCACGCAATCCAAAAGATTTTGCTGACTTTATGGACGTGGTTATATCGCGTTATGGACAACATTTTGAATGGATTGAATTATGGAATGAGCCGAATAATAAAGTCGAATACGATTTTACAATGGATTACTCTTGGAATACGTTTGCCGAAATGATTGGAATGGCTGCTTATTGGGCAAAGCAATGCGGGAAGAAAACCCTGCTGGGTGGCATGAGTCCTATAGATCCAAACTGGCTACAAATGATGATAGACAAAGGAGTGCTTATAAATATAGATGCTGTGGGAGTACACGGTTTTCCTTTTGTCTTTGATCAACAATGGAACGGCTGGGAAAGTAACTTAAATTCTGTGCGCGAAGTATTGAAAAGCAACAACTTGGATAAGCAATTGTGGATTACCGAAGCAGGTTTTTCTACTTGGCAGAATGACGAGGTGCAACAATATGAGGAATTTAAAAAAGCCATTAGCGCAGATGCAGATCGCGTTTATTGGTATGGTCTAGAAGATTTAAATCCAGCTTATCCTACCGTTGGTGGTTATCACTTAGACGATCGTGAATATAGTTTTGGCATGAAGAAATTTGATGGTACAAAAAAACTACTATACAAATTATTAGCAAAAGATGGTATGAAAAATATAGTAGATCATAATTATATAGAAAAAGCATATAAAATCAAAGCAGGCGAAGCATATACTTTAATTACTGGAGGTGCTGGTTTTGTAGGTATAAATCTTGCAGCCCGTCTGCTTGACGACGGTAAAAAAGTAATGGTATATGATAATTTGTCACGCGATGGTGTTGAGCAGAATTTGAAATGGCTAAAAGATCGTTATCCAGAAAATTTAATTGTGCAGATTGCAGATATAGGTGAGACGGATGTCTTGCAAGAGTGTGTAAATAATGCGAACCAAGTATTTCACTTCTCTGCACAGGTTGCAGTGACCTCATCGCTTACAAATCCTAAACATGATTTTGACACAAATATAAAAGGGACTTTCAATTTGCTTGAGTGCATCAGAAAATCTCCGCAGCAACCTCCATTAATTTTCGCGTCGACCAATAAAGTTTATGGAAATTTACTGGATCTTCAATTTAATAGCGACGCAACGAGATACTATCCAGAAAACCAAATTTATTTAGAAAATGGAATTGACGAAAGTCGTCCATTAGATTTTCATAGTCCTTACGGATGTTCAAAAGGAGCGGCAGATCAATATGTTCTAGATTATGCACGTACTTATGGACTTAAAACAGTTGTCTTTCGTATGAGTTGCATTTATGGATGGCATCAGTTTGGCACAGAAGATCAAGGTTGGGTTGCTCACTTTGTGATCAGCGCTTTAAATGATAAACCTTTGACAATCTATGGAGACGGCAAGCAAGTGCGAGATATTCTATTTGTTGATGATTTGGTAAATGCTTTTTGTCTTGCGCAGCAGAATATCGATGAAATTGCCGGTAACGCTTTTAATATGGGCGGTGGCCCGCAAAATGCTGTGAGCTTAATAGAAATTTTAGATCTTATTAAGCAGGAGACCGCAAAAGATATAAAACTAACGCAGGAAGATTGGCGAACTGGCGATCAGAAATATTATGTTTCTAATACATCCAAGTTTTCTGAAGCAACAGGCTGGAAGCCAGAAGTTTCTGTTCAGCAAGGTGTTCAGCAATTGGTGTCTTGGTTACAAGAATCGAAGAACAAAACTGTAGCACATCCTATTATTTCATCTAAAGAAGCCGTATTATAATGGATACAATTTTAACTAAAAGTAGAAGACAAGAACAGCCAAGTTCATCAAAGACAATGAAAGCCGCAGTTATTACGTCGCCTCAAACTATAGAACTGCAAGAAATATCTATTCCGCAGCCAAAGGAAGGACAGGTGTTAGTGAAGATTGAAGGATGCGGCGTTTGCGCATCAAGTATTCCAATTTGGGAAGGTAGAGAATGGTTTAATTATCCGATAGCTGCTGGAAATCCTGGACATGAAGGTTGGGGTATAGTTCAACAGTTGGGTCAAGGGGTTACTAACGTGGAAGTTGGTGATCGAGTTTGCTTTCTATCAAATAACGCTTTCGCGGAATATGATTTGGCTAATGCTAAAGAAGTGGTAGTGCTTCCTACATCCTTTGATGGTCTGCCTTTTCCGGGTGAAGCTTTGGGTTGTGCCATGAACATTTTTAAGCGCAGCGATATCAAGGCTGGACAAACAGTTGCCATTGTAGGAGCAGGATTTTTGGGACTTTTATTAATACAGTTGGCAAAATCTACTGGTGCAAAAGTCATCGCAATATCACAAAGAGATTTTTCGCTTGAATCAGCCATAAATGCCGGAGCAGATAAAACGGTGAAAATGGATGATCACTATGCTATTATTGATGCAGTAAAAATATTTACAAACGATCAATTATGTGAGCGTGTCATTGAAGCCACAGGTAAAGAATGGCCACTAAATCTTGCGATTGAGTTGACAACAGAGCGCGGAAAACTTATTGTTGCTGGTTTCCACCAAGATGGAATGCGACAAGTAAATATGCAGATGCTCAACTGGAGAGGCATTGATATGATAAATGCACATGAGCGCGACCCCAAGCAATATGTGCAGGGTATGCGTGATGCAGTTAATGCTGTAGAAAAAGGCAGACTAAATCCTTTTCCACTATTCACTCATACATTTTCCCTAAAAAATACTGACCAGGCTTTGAATATGTTGCGCGAAAGACCAGAAGGATTTATAAAAGCAGTTGTAATTAATGATAATTAATATGGAGGTAAATTCTAATAGCAAAGCATTATCGCTCGGATTTCTAGGTGTAGGATGGATTGGAAAGAATAGAATGGAAGTGCTTTTGGAAAACTCAGATGCTATAGCATTAGCAATTGCAGAACCTTTTGAGCAAAATGCAACAGAGGCGTTAGAAGTTGCTAAAGGTGCAATCTGGGTACAATCGGCGGAGGAAATATTTACGAATAATAATATTGATGGTGTTGTCATTGCAACTCCTAGCGCACTTCATGCATCCCAGTCTTTAAGTGCTCTGCAAAGTGGCAAAGCTGTTTTTTGCCAGAAGCCTTTGGCACGTACTGCTGCGGAAGTCCTTGAAGTTGTAGAAGCTTCTCGACAAGCAGACCGCTTTATATTAGTTGATTTTTCGTATCGCTATACAAAAGCTTTTCAGGCAGTTTTACAAATTATAAATCGAGGTGTTATCGGTAAAATATTTTCGGTAGATCTAACTTTTCATAATGCATACGGACCTGATAAAGAATGGTTTTACGACATTACACAATCGGGTGGAGGCTGCGTAATGGATCTTGGCATACATATGTTAGATATGGCTATGTGTTGCCTAGATTTCCCCGAAGTTGTTGAAATTAATAGTTATCTCTATAGTGATGGGAAACGCTTAAAACCCGAGGAGAATAAAGTTGAGGATTTTGCAAAAGTCTCGATGATTACAGAAAAAGAGACAGCAATAAGCATGGAATGTTCGTGGAATGTATCGGCAGGAAAAGATGCTGTGATTAGAGCTGTTTTTTATGGAACTAATGGAGCGGTAGCTTTTGAAAATATTGATGGCTCTTTTTATGATTTTAAAGCTGAAAAATACAACGGCACTTCTACCGAAACTTTAGTTTCTGAACCTGACGATTGGAGCGGTAAAGCAGGGGTAGATTGGGTAAAGAAAATTATAAGCGGAATAGGATACGATGAGAAAAGTGCTAACGAATATTTAGCAGTTGCCAAATTATTGGATCGAATATATGGAAGATAAATTAAAGATACTCATGACTGCCGATACTGTTGGTGGAGTTTGGACTTATGTCGTCAGCTTATGCGAAGCTCTTCAAGATTACAATGTTGAGGTTCACTTGGCGACTATGGGTAGCAAAATCAGCAGTGGACAAGTTGCGCAGGTCGGTGAGTTAAAAAAAGTTTTCCTTTATACCAGTGAATACAAGCTTGAATGGATGGAAGATTCTTTGAGCGATGTTGAGCAGGCTAGAGATTGGCTTCAAAAAATTTACCAAGAAGTTCAGCCAAATATTATTCACTTTAATAATTATGGACAAGTAGATGCTAGTTGGAATTGTCCTATTGTCACTGTTTTTCATTCCTGTGTGGGCACATGGTGGAAGGCTGTCAAACATGAAATTATTCCCGATAGCTGGAATCTTTATAGTACTATAGTTCAAAAAGCTTTATCAATGTCGGATGTTGTGGTGGCTCCTTCGCACGCAATTTTGCAGCAGGCGGTGGAGACTTATACTATTTCGGCGACAACAAAAGTGATTTATAATAGCAGTAGTAGTAAAATATATTCTAATCAAAAGAAAGAACGGTTTATACTTACCGCAGGTCGTATTTGGGATGAAGCAAAAAATATTAAAATTCTTTTGGCTGTTGCCAAAGATATACCGTGGCCTATATATGTTGCGGGCAGTAATAATTTGAATAATGACACTTCTGAAGCCGTAGAGAATATAAAATATTTAGGTCAGCTTACGCCAAATGAACTGCAAGATTTGATGTTGAGAGCGTCCATATTTGTAATGCCTTCTCGGTATGAACCTTTCGGGCTTGCTGTTCTGGAAGCAGCAAGAGCTAGATGCGCATTGGCTCTGGCTGATATTAAAACTTTCAACGAAATATGGAGTGATTCAGCAGAATATTTTCAACCTGAAGACGAGCAGCAAATTGTAGCTATTTTGCGAAAGCTAATTAAAGATGAAGAGATTCGAAGTATTTCATCTAAAAATTCTTTTCAAAGAGCTGCAAAATATTCTATCGAAGTTATGGGAGAAAAATATTTAAAATTATATCAAGATTTGCTTTTTACATCAAAACTGAATAAAATAAAAAACACTGAAATAGCATGAAAATTATAATGTTTTATCACTCTCTTGCCTCCGATTGGAATCATGGCAATGCCCATTTCTTGAGAGGAGTGACAACAGAGTTAATAGAAAGAGGTCATCAGGTTAAGGTTTTTGAACCCGAAGATTCTTGGAGTCGCGAAAATCTGCTTATGGATTATGGTTCAAAGAGCGAAAGGGAATTTGAACAAGCATATCCAAGCTTGAAAATAAATTTTTATGATTCAAAAAATCCCAATTATTACAAAATGCTCAAAGGAGCAGATTTAGTAATTGTGCATGAGTGGAATGATCCAGAATTAGTAAAGGAAATAGGATTGCTAAAAAGCATATACAAATATTTGCTACTTTTTCATGACACGCATCATAGAGCGGTTTCCGAGGAAGAAAGTATGCAGAAATATGATTTTTCTAATTATGATGGTGCTCTTGTTTTTGGAAACGTACTCAAGGAAATTTATCAGAAAAAAAATTGGTTACAAAACGTTTGGGTATGGCATGAAGCCGCAGACAGTAGTCTCTTTAAGACTCTTGAAAAAGAAAAAATTGGAGACTTGGTATGGATAGGAAACTGGGGTGATGATGAACGCACCAAAGAGTTAATGGAATTTCTGATAGAACCTGTAAAAGAGCTGAAACTCAAAGCAAAAGTTTACGGTGTACGATATCCAGAACATGCATTAAAAGCACTTAAAGATGCGGGAATTGAATACGGTGGTTACCTGCCAAATTACAAAGTTCCCGAAGTTTTTGCGCAGTATAATGTAACGGTGCATGTACCTCGTGGACCTTATGTGCAACTGCTTCCCGGCATCCCAACAATCAGACCTTTTGAAGCTATGGCATGTGGAATACCTCTTATTTCCGCTCCGTGGCATGATGCCGAAAATCTCTTTGATCAACAAAATGATTTTCTAATGGCAAAGGATGGAGCCGAGATGAAAGAGCTATTGCAAAAGGTATTAATTGATAAAGAATACGCGCTTAGTATGGCAGGGAAAGCTCAGAAAACTATTTCTACCAAGCACACATGCAAAAATCGGGTGGACGAACTCGAAGCTATTATTACAGAACTTCAAAGCTTTAAATTACATACAGACTATCAAGCAAAAAAGGAAGCATTATGAAAACAAAACAACTCAATATAGCTTTTTTTGGTTCCAGCATTGTGTCCGCGTATTGGAACGGCGCTGCCACATATTATAGGGGAATCGTCAAAGCACTTAATAAATTAGGACATAATGTTACTTTTTATGAACCCGATATTTACGAACGTCAGGAGCATCGTGACATCGACGATCCGGATTATTGCAAGGTTGTTGTCTATCAGAGCAATCAAGAAGAGATCAATATTCTTTTGGCGAAAGCCGCCTCTGCAGATGTAATTGTAAAAGCAAGCGGAGTAGGCGCATTTGACGATTATTTAGAGAAAGGTATTACGCTGCTTAAAGAAGATACTAATCTCATAATATTTTGGGATGTTGATGCACCTGCAACTTTAGATCGCATTGAGAAAGATCCTTCAGATCCTTTTAATGAACTTATTCCCCTCTACGATTTTGTACTTACATACGGAGGAGGCGATCCTGTAATTAATGCTTACGAAAGTAAGGGAGCAAAGAAGTGCATACCAATTTACAATGCGTTGGATACGGATACACACTTTCCTGTTGAACCACAAGAAAAATTTGTTTCAGACTTGGCATTTCTCGGAAATCGTCTTCCTGATAGAGAAGAACGGGTAGAAGAATTCTTTATTAAAACCGCCGAAAAACTTCCGCATTCGAGCTTTCTGTTGGGAGGTAGTGGCTGGGCAGACAAATCCATGCCCGATAATATTAATTATGTGGGACATGTTTACACCGCCGATCACAACGCCTTTAATTGTACACCACTTGCTGTATTAAATATCAGTCGCGACAGCATGGCAAGATATGGATTTTCTCCGGCAACAAGAGTATTTGAGGCAGCGGGTGCCGCAGCTTGTATAATTACCGATTATTGGGAGGGCATCGAAATGTTTTTTGAGCCAGAAGTCGAAATTCTTACAGCTCGTAATGCTGACGAAGTAGCCAAAATCGTTAGTACCCTTACACCTGAAAGAGCCAGAGAAATAGGCAATGCAGCATATAAGAAAGTGTTGGAAAATCACACGTACCACCACCGGGCAAAACTACTACAGGCAGTATTCAACAATTCGCTTACGTCAACTCAAATCAAAAATTAAAAAGATAAAGTATGAAGTTCGTTTTTATAGGATTATCAGTAACCTCCTCGTGGGGTAATGGTCATGCCACTACCTACAGAGCATTGCTAAAGGAGCTAGCGAGGGCCGGAAATGAAATTTTATTTTTAGAAAAAGATGTACCATATTATGCAGAAAATCGAGATTTACCTCATCCAGAATTTTGCTCGTTGCGGCTTTACAATGATAATGCGGAATTATTTTCACAATACCAAGAAGAAGTTGCGCAAGCAGATGTCGTTATAGTTGGATCTTACGTGCAGCAAGGTGTAGAAGTAGGAGAGTGGGTACTAAAAACGGCACAGGGAGTAAAAGCATTTTATGATATTGATACGCCAGTTACCGTTGCCAAATTACAGCGCGGAGACTACGAATATATAAATCCAGAACTCATTAGCAAGTACGATTTGTATCTCTCATTTTCAGGTGGACCTATATTAGATCTGCTGGAAGAGCACTACGGTTCGCCGGCTGCTAGAGCCTTATTTTGCTCGGTAGATCCAGATAAATATTTTCCGGAGGAGCAAATAAAAAAGTGGGATTTGGGATATTTAGGAACATATAGTGACGACCGGCAGCCGGGAGTGGAGCGATTGCTCTGTGAACCTGCAGCAAACTTTAAAAAGAAAAACTTTGTTGTAGCAGGACCACAATATCCATCAGACATAAAGTGGCCGAAAAACGTAGAACGAATAGATCACCTTCCACCGGAGGAGCATAGGAAATTCTACAACAGTCAGAAGTTCACGCTCAATATTACACGTGAAGATATGATTCGTGCTGGATATTCCCCTAGCGTCCGTTTATTTGAAGCTGCAGCCTGCGGTATTCCGATAATTTCTGATTATTGGGATGGTCTTACATCACTATTTGAAGAAGGCACAGAAATTCTTATTGCCAGATCATCAGAAGATGTTGCTAAATTTCTGCAGCTGGATGAAGACGTACGAAAAAATATTGGCGAGCGTTGCCGAAGAAAAGTATTAGAAAAGCACACCGCCAAAGCTAGAGCGGGCGAATTATTAAAGTATGTAGAGGAAATTAAAAACAAGGTTTCTCTATAAAGAACAACAACAAACTCACTTTAAATGCCTCAATTATGACAACCGAAGAAAAGATAAAATCTTTGGAACCTTGGTTTCACAACATCCATCTTCCCGACGGCCATCAAACCGCAAAAAATCATTTTCTAGGAGATTTCCCATCGTTTAAGTGGCAGAAAATTAAGGATTCCATTCCCCAAGATCTTAGTGGCTGGCGTGTACTAGATATCGGTTGCAATGCGGGATTTTATTCCTTAGAATTTGCACGACGTGGAGCAGTTGTATTGGCGATAGACGTCGATCAGCACTATCTTAAGCAAGCAGAATGGGTTGCAGAAAAGTGGAATTTAAGTTCGAAAATTACATACCGCCAAATGCAAGTTTATGATTTGGTTGCCATAGACGAGCAGTTCGATTTAGTGTGGTTTATGGGCGTTTTCTATCATTTGCGCTACCCCGTGCTCGCGATGGATATTGTAGCACAGAAAGCAAAAAATTTGGTTGTCTTCCAAACACTTTCTGTACCCGGAGCTGAGAAAATTGACATTCCTCAAGATATAGGTTTCAACGATAGAGAGATGCTAAAAGATCCAGGATTTCCTTATCTGGCATTTATCGAACAGCGCTTGGCAGGTGATCCTACGAATTGGTGGGTACCAAATCAGCAGTGTATTCTTGCAATGTGGCGTAATTGTGGGTTCAAATATCTAGAAAAACCCGAAGATGAAACCTATCTATTTGTCAAAGATAATAATGCCATTCCCGATTTCAGCTCTTGGAATTACTCCGAATTTCTTTCTGCAATTGGCAAAGACTGGAAAAAAGAAGTAGATCCAAAAACTCAAAAATAAATACATTAAACATTTTCATGATTTTTTTTTGGAGCTTTTTCCTGCTTTCCGCTGTATCTCTTTATAATTGCTGCTTCGCGCAATCATAAAGAGGATGCCGCTGCAATCAGGGCTAAAGAAATTGCCATTAGGTAATCTTGGTTATCAAAATAGTGATATTCGAGTTCAAGTCTAGAGAAATGTAAATCATTATTACTCATATGCTTTCTATCACCAAATGCTCCAGAAATACATTTTAATGAATTTATAAGTTGAGCAGAATTTATCTCAAATATGCTTTACTATAAAAGTAAATAAGCCTTACTTTAGTTTTTTGGACTTGGCAGCAAAAACCTGGCGAAATTACTAAAAGGAAAATGAAAAAAGAAGACTATAAAATACATATAATTGGTGCTGGAGTAAGTGGTTTGATTGCTGCGAAAGTTTTGGAAGACAGTGGGTTTCATCCGATAATTATCGAAGCAACAGATAGAGTTGGAGGAAGAGTGAAAACTGATATTATCAACGGTTATCAACTGGACCAGGGCTTTCAAGTATTGCTGACGGCTTATCCTGCTGCCCAGAAGTATCTGGATTTTGATGCTTTGCAATTGCAACATTTTGTATCTGGAGCAGCGATATTTGATAATGGAAAGCAAAAGATGCTTGGCGATCCTTTGAGAGATATGTCTTTGCTGCTTCCTACATTGTTTTCGGGCATAGGAAGTATTACAGATAAGTTCAAAGTTTTGAAGTTAAATACTTTATTGAAGGAAACTAGTCTAGAACAAATCTTTGATAAACCGGAAACTACAACCTACAAATACTTGATCGACTTTGGATTTTCAGAAGAGATGATTACGAAGTTTTTCAAACCGTTTTTTGGAGGAATATTTTTGGAATCCGAACTGCAAACTTCGAGTAGAATGTTTGAATTTGTATATAAAATGTTTGGAGAAGGCTCGGCTGCTTTGCCAAAGGTGGGAATTGAGGCGATTCCACAGCAGTTGAAAGAAAAGTTAAAGCAAACTACTTTTAGGTTTAACAGCAAAGTGAAAGCGGTAGAAAACGGTAAAATTGTTTTGGAAGATGGAACCGAAATGGAAAGCGATTACAGCATTGTTGCTACCGAAGCCAGTCATCTGATTAGCAATTTGAAAAATCAAAAAATTCAGTGGAAATTTTGCGATACACTATATTTCGAAACCGATTCTAGAAAAATTGAGAAGCCACTAATTGGGTTAATAACCGCAAAAGATGCGCTGGTAAATAATATTTTCTATCACACAAGTCTCGAAACAAAATCATCTAGTTCAAAAGAATTGCTGTCTGTGACAATCGTGAAAGAGCATAATCTTACTTCAGATAATTTGCAAAAGCAGGTTGAAAAAGAACTCGAAGCATTGTGCGGAATAACTGCTCTGAAATTCATCAAACATTATTCAATTCCCAAAGCATTGCCGAAACTCGACAGTTTGCAATACGAGATGAATCCTTCTGAAACACAATTGACTACGCGCATTTTCCTTGCTGGAGATGTTCAACTTAACGGCTCGCTGAATGCTGCGATGATTGCTGGAGAGAGAGCTGCGATGGGAGTTGTGGAGGCGATAAGTGGGGATGGGTATTAGAAGGAAGAATATACGGCATTTAATAATAATAAGTTGCTTAAAGACAGCATACTCCAAAAGTTTTGTGGTTGAATTACCAGTGAAATATTTATAAATTTAAATATAATAGAAATGTTTGATGTTTTAAAATATAGAGAATACGAGAAAGAAGTTTACGACTGGTTGATGTCTAAGCATACAAAAGATCATAATTTTACTTTTTCGCTTAGACAAAAATCAGCAGCAGGATGCGAAACAGATTATTTTATTGGCACTAGTAAATCAAACTATTTTGGAACGACTTTTTGGACTTTTCCTGCTTCATATCCTGGCTCTTCTGGAGATCGTATAAACTTAATATTTAGAAGATCCGAAAGAGGATTTAGCTACTTCTTCGAATTTACTCAAACAAATCATCCTCACAATGAACAAAATAAATTAGCTCTTCATTTTCTTCAAGCGGTAGAGAAACCATTAAATGAAAGTATTGAACTAGAATCTGTTTCTGGCGAAGAAAATAAAATTTATTCTTTTAAAACTAAATCGCTGCAAACTCATTATTCTACCGTTCAACAAATGCTTGATGACATTGATAAGCAATTGCCAATTCTGATATCTGTGGTTGATGCTGTTGCAAATGACTTTAAAGAAAATAATCCTGCCTTAGTTTTTGAGCGAATTAATATGGAAAAGTTCAAAAGAATATTGAAAAAGAAAGATGATCGTTTAATGAAATTTGAAGGGATTCATAGTGACATGAATTTTGAAGAAAGTGCCAAAGTTTATTCTTATAAAGAGGAAATTACTGAACCATCTTCATATCCATTAAACCAAATTCTCTACGGACCTCCAGGAACCGGAAAAACTTATCACACAGTTTTAGAAGCTGCAAAGATTGTTTTAGGCAAAGAAGATATTTCTTATGATGAAGCTTTAAAGATTTTTAATGAGAATCTGGGAAGTCAAATTGAGTTTATAACTTTCCATCAAAATTATAGTTATGAAGATTTTATTCAAGGTTTGCGTCCAGATATAACGAATGGTAATGCCTTAACTTTTGAGAAAAAAGAAGGCGTTTTTAAGCGCATTGCAGATAGAGCTTTATTTGAATATTATATTGAAATTCAAAAAGTTAAATCAAGATCTGTAGCTGTTTATTTAAATGTTAATGAAGTTTACTTGGATTTTTATAATTCACTATTTGTCGGGCAAGAATTTCTCACGAAAGCAAATGCTACAATTAAATTAATTCAGCTAAATGAAAATAAAAATATCGTTTTCAAATATGAGAATGGCAACAAACCTGTCGTGATCTCTTCAAACAGGGTATTAAAATTATTTGATAAAGTACCTGATATTAATTTGATTAAAAATGTCAATGAAGATGTTCGCGCTGCTATAGGTGGTTGTGATGCTACGATTTACTATACAATTTTGAGAGAATTTATTGAATTCTATGAAGAAAATAAATCACGGATAGAGAAAGAAGAAGATTATCAAGATCTAGATTATTTAGATATAACTGAAAAAAGGAAAAAGGAAATTTTATCTCAAATCTCGTTAGATGAAATAAGAACTATAGCGAAAAGCTCCGTAAAAAACTACGTCATCATAATCGACGAAATAAACAGAGCAAATATTTCAAGAGTTTTTGGAGAATTGATCACGTTAATTGAAGAAGACAAACGTTCGCACGGAAAGATTCCGATGCGAGTGACCTTACCTTCTGGAGATTCTTTTATAGTGCCTTCGAATTTATATATCATTGGAACGATGAATACCGCAGACAAATCGATTGCTTTACTTGATATTGCATTGCGAAGAAGATTTGAATTTATTGCGATGTATCCAGATTTAAATGTTGATGGAGTAAATGATAGAGAAGTTTTAGAAGCGATAAATAAGGCAATTTTGGATCGAAAAAATCACGACTTTACGATTGGTCATTCTTATTTTATGCGAGAATCTTATTCAAGAGAAAAGACGATCAACAATAAAGTTATTCCGTTATTGTTGGAATATTTTATGAATGATGAAAGGGAAGTTATTGCGATAATGAAAGAAGCGAATCTTACGGTGGGCGATTGGCCTTTAAAATTGATGAATCAGAATGATTAACCTTTTCGAATATCAAAATAAGGAAGCTTTTCCAGAAAAATATTTCGAAAATCTCGAGGTGTTTTTAGATGCGGTATGGAAAAAAAGAGAGAAGTCAACTTATTACAATGAAGAAGAGAATAGGGAAGAGGTGCAGCACTTTTTGCAATTTTTACATAAAAATAAAGAACTTAAATCCAATAAATTTGTTGGTGTAATTCATTTTGAAAATCAAACTATTAATCTGTTGCCAAAAATTTTCTACGGTGGAACGGCAGCAAATGAAGAAGATGTGAAAATTATAAATTCACACATTTTATGGTGGTTGAGTTATTGCAAAAAGCTCAAGTTTCCAAATTATCTTTCAGGACTTAATGCTCAGCAGGCAGACTTTTTTGAAATTCTCATCTATCTCTTTAGCAAGTGCACCAACGAATTACTGAATTTGTCCGTTTACCAAAAGTATGTAGACGTTGAAAATGAATTGTCTTTTGTGAAAGGCAGAATGAACTTTGAAGAATACATCAATCAGAATCTCGCTCGAGGTCGAAATCACAAAGTGAACTGCATTTATGATTCATTTGAAATGGATAATGAGTTCAATCAATGTATAAAATATGTTTCGAAAATGCTTTTGTCCGCTTCAAAAGATCAGCAGAATAAGCGGAACTTGAATGACATTCTATTTATTCT
>JBBSRP010000042.1:0-16856 GCA_038242935.1 Flavobacteriales bacterium | reverse complement strand
TCAAAAAGCTATTGACGAATTGAACGGTGCTACTGTTCAAGGACGTGCTATCGTTGTTAACAAATCTGAGCCAAAACCAGAAGGTGAAAGAAGAAGCTTCAACAGCGGCGGTGGTCGTAGTGGAGATTCTCGCGGTGGTTACGGTGGTGGTAGCGGTGGAAGCCGTGGCGGAGACAACCGTGGTGGTGGAAACAGAGGTGGTTACTAGTTAACTCCCAACTTTTTCGCAAACGCGATTCTATATTTTAAAGTTATTATTTAGCATTACGATATAAAGTATAAAAACCATTCATTTTTATGAATGGTTTTTTTTGTGGGGTGAAGTGAGATATTGGAGTTTGTATTGGATTTTGGGTATTGAGATGGTAAATGCTATTGAAAGTTATTGAGATCATGTTGTAGTTTTTATATGATCTTTATTTAAATCCACTTATCGCAAGCCCACCCCGCCCTTCGGGCACCCCTCCGTGAGGAAGGGAATGGATTGCGGATATTTAATATCGAATATTTTGTCCTAATACCAAATTAAGAATTATTCTTTACTTTCTTTTTCATTGGAGAATATTTTTAAACTCTTCGTGTTAATGCTTTGGCAAGTGCTCCTATTTTGGATTATTTTGATCTTTTAGTTTTTTCAATTCCTTCCTTCATTTCGATTTTCCGTCTGCTCGAATCTTTAAATTTTTAAATCTTTCAATCTTTCAATCTTTGAATTTCCTTTCGTAATTTTGCCCTATGTATATAATTTTCGATACTGAAACCACCGGGTTACCCAAACGCTGGGACGCGCCTATTACAGACGTAAACAACTGGCCGCGCTGTATTCAGATTGCATGGCAGTTGCATGATGAGATGGGAAACCTGATTGAAAACCAGGATTATTTAATCAAACCAAATGGCTTTAATATTCCTTATGATGCCGAAAGAATCCACGGTATATCTACAGAACTTGCCGAAGAGAAAGGTTTTCCACTTGATGTTGTTTTGGAGAAATTTAATGCGGCATTAGCGAAAGCTAAATTTGTAGTTGGGCAAAATGTAAATTTTGACCTTAATATTATGGGTTGCGAATTTCATCGTGCGGCAATGGCATCGCCACTTTCTACAATGGCAGTACTTGATACTTGTACCGAAGTTACCGCAGGATTATTGAAGCTTGCGGGAGGTAGAGGTGGAAAATTTAAACTTCCAACACTGACCGAGTTGCATCAATATCTTTTTAATCAGCCTTTCGGTGAAGCGCATAATGCAGTTGCCGATGTAGAAGCGACTACGAGATGTTTCTTGGAGCTGATTCGAAGACAGATTTTCACAAAAGAGCAGCTTCAGGTTACAACAGATTATTTTAATAATTTTCTTAGAAGCAATCCTTCCGAAATAAAATTAGTCGGGCTAAAACCAACGAATCTTAATAAAGCATCTGATGCAATTAGAGCGCTTCTGGCAAAAATTAAAACTTCAGCGACTGTAGTACGTGAAGACAAAGAAACTTTAGAAGCGTTAAAAGAGGCAAATTATGTGCATCTTCATAATCATACACAATTTTCTGTTTTGCAATCTACTATCAGTGTTCCGGCACTTGTAAGTGCTGCTGCAAAATATAAGATGCCTGCGGTTGCAATGACAGATCACGCCAATCTTATGGGTGCTTTCCACTTTGTGCGAGATGTCATTAATTATAATAAAACTGTAGATTCGAAAAATAAGGCGTCAATAGAAAATGGCGAAGAGCCGACAGAAATTGAGATGAAACCTATCGTAGGTTGCGAATTTTTCGTCTGCGAAGATCATTTGGACAAAAGCCGAAAAGACAATGGATATCAGGTCGTATTCTTAGCTAAGAACAAAAAAGGCTATCACAATTTAGCCAAAATGTCGTCGATAGCTTTTACTCAGGGATTTTATTATGTTCCTCGAATTGACAAAAAAGTTGTGGAACAATACAAAGATGATTTGATTGTTCTTACCGGAAATTTGTATGGAGAAGTGCCGAGTAAACTTCTAAATATGGGTGAAAGTCAAGCCGAAGAAGCATTGCTTTGGTGGAAAGATACTTTTGAAGATGATTTGTATGTCGAAATTATGCGACACAATCAAGAGGATGAAAATCGTGTAAATGAAAGTTTGATTTCCCTTGCCGAAAGTCACGATATCAAGTTGGTTGCTACCAATAACACTTATTATTTAGAAAAAGAAAATGCCAATGCGCACGACATTTTATTGTGTGTACGTGATGGCGAAAAACAGGCAACGCCAATAGGGCGTGGTCGTGGATATAGATTTGGATTGCCAAATCAAGAATATTATTTCAAGTCTCCGGATCAAATGAAGGAATTGTTTCAGGATATTCCAGAAGCAATTATCAACCTATCCGAAATTGTAGACAAGATCGAAATTTACAATCTTGCAAGAGAGGTGTTGCTTCCAAAATTTGATATTCCTGAAGATTTCTTTGTTGCTGAAGATACAGTTGATGGCGGTGTTAGAGGTGAAAATAAATACTTGGAATTTCTAACATATAAAGGAGCCGAAAGACGTTACGGAACAATAACAGATGAAATTCGGGAGCGAATTGATTTTGAGCTTCTTACAATTCGAAATTCTGGATATCCAGGATATTTCCTTATTGTTCAGGATTTTATTGCTGCGGCAAGAGCTATGGATGTTTCTGTTGGTCCAGGTCGTGGATCGGCGGCAGGGTCTGTGGTTGCGTATTGCTTGTCAATTACCAATATTGATCCGCTTAAATATAACTTACTTTTTGAGAGATTTCTAAATCCAGACAGGGTTTCACTTCCCGATATCGATATTGACTTTGATGATGAAGGTCGAAGTCGTGTTATGGATTATGTAATTGATAAATATGGATCTAAACAAGTAGCTCAAATTATTACTTATGGTCGAATGGCGACCAAATCTGCGATTCGAGATGCCTCAAGGGTTCTAGATTTGCCGCTTTTTGAAGCAGATAAGATCGCAAAGCTTATTCCTGGAATGATGCCGAGCAAATGGAGTCTCGCCCGATTCTTTAAGGAAGATTTGCTTGCAATCAAAAAAGTAATGCGTCCCGAAGAATTTGAGCGTATTGTTGAGCTGATTGCTGTTGCAAATGAAGATAGCCTTGGCGGCGAAATGCTGATGCAGGCGCAGGTACTTGAAGGAAATTTGCGAAATACAGGTATTCACGCTTGTGGTGTAATTATCACGCCGAGCGATATTACCAATTTTGTTCCTGTTGCTACAGCCAAAGACTCGTCTTTATACGTTACTCAATTTGACAACTCTGTTGTAGAAAGTGCTGGTCTTCTAAAGATGGACTTTTTGGGACTTAAGACATTGACGCTAATTAAAGACAGTGTAAAACTGATAAAATATAGAACTGGAATACTACTTGATCCTGATGAATTTCCAATTGATGATGTGAAAACCTACGAGCTTTTCCAACGTGGAGAAACCGTAGGTATTTTCCAATATGAATCTCCTGGGATGCAGAAATATATGAAGGAGTTGAAACCAACAACTTTTGATGACCTTATAGCAATGAATGCGCTTTATCGCCCAGGTCCAATTGCCTATATTCCGAGTTTCATTAAACGTAAAAATGGTGAAGAGGAAATTGTTTACGATCTTGATGCCTGCGAAGAATTATTAAAGGAAACCTACGGAATTACTGTTTATCAAGAGCAGGTAATGCTTTTGTCTCAGAAACTTGCAGATTTCTCCAAAGGTGATGCCGACGTTTTGCGTAAAGCAATGGGTAAAAAGCAACGTGATGTACTTGATAAAATGAAGCCTAAATTTATTAATCAGGCAGCAGAAAAAGGACATTCAAAAGAGAAATTAGAGAAAATTTGGAAAGATTGGGAAGCTTTCGCCGAATATGCATTTAATAAATCTCACTCCACGTGCTATGCTTGGATTGCTTATCAAACCGCATATTTAAAGGCAAATTATCCTGAAGAATATATGGCTGCGGTACTTTCGAATAATATGAATGACATCAAGCAAGTCACTTTCTTTATGCAGGAATGTAAGAGAATGGGACTTGATGTATTGGCGCCAGACGTTAATGAATCTACTTATAAATTTACAGTAAACGAAAACAACGCAATTCGTTTTGGTATGGGCGCTGTAAAAGGTGTCGGAATGGGCGCCGTAGAAACAATAGTAAAAACGCGACAAAACGGGAGATATAAGTCGGTTTTTGATCTGACCAAAAGAGTTGATCTACGTGCCGCAAATAAAAAAGCTTTCGAAAATTTAGTACTTGCTGGAGGTTTTGATTCTTTTGATGATACGCATAGAGCACAATATTTCCATACTGAAGGCGACGGAATAACTTTTCTCGAAAAGGCGGTAAAGTACGGCGCGAAGTTTCAGGAGAATGAGAATTCTGCCCAGGTTAGTCTATTTGGAGAATGCAGCGATGTACAGATTCCAGAACCAATTGTACCACCTTGTGAGGAATGGAGCGCAATGGAGAAACTTGCTAGAGAAAAAGAAGTCGTAGGGATTTATATTTCTGGTCATCCATTAGATGATTTTAGATATGAGATTAAGCACTTCTGTAAAGATAAACTAAGTTCATTTTCAGATTTAACTCCTCACGTTGGTAAATCGTTGCAAGTTGCGGGCGTTGTTAGTACTGTACAATATTTAACAAGCAAAAACGGAAAAGATTGGGCAAAATTCACTGTGGAAGGTTTTGACGACAGTCAAGACTTTAGCATCTTTGGTGAAGAATATCTCAAGTTTCGACATTTTCTAGTTGCGAAGAATTTCATCTTCTGCAAAATAAATGTCAAGCCTGGATGGACTAATAAAGAAACTGGCAAGAGTTCAGAGCCGAGAATCTCGTTTATGGAAATCCGTCAGCTTCAAGATTTATTAGAAACTCAAGCTAGGAAATTAACGCTGAATCTAAATATCCAGCAATTAAGTACGACTTTTATTCATGATTTAGGTGCAATATTGCAGACTTTTAGAGGGGACTTACCAGTAACATTTGATGTAATGGAGCTAGAGCAAATAACATTGGAAAAGCAAATTGCCGTTACAACGATTGTCCCTGAACTTGTAGCGGCCACCATTAGTGGAGACAACGATGATGACGAACCGTCAATTTTTGAAGATATAAGTGATCATGATCAAGCAGAAGAGGAGTTGGCTTTCGCCGCTAATTCGGAGCCTGTCGAGACTGTGAAAATTGTAACATCACTTCCAATGCCGAGTAGATTTCTGAAAGTAAAAATCTGTGAACCGCTTTTGGCAGCGCTTGAAAAAGAGGATATTAAGTATAAATTGAATTAAATTAAAGCAAGAAATACATTTCTTACTTTAATTATAATTATGATCAAAAGACGTTTTTAATATAGTTGTAAGGATTTTATTAACAGAATAGTAGAATATATTTCTTAAATTTGTTTCTTTCAAATGACAATTAACTTTAAAAGACAATATTTATGGCACTAGAAATAACAGATGCAAATTTTGACGAATTAGTATTAAAATCAGACAAACCAGTACTAGTAGATTTTTGGGCTGCTTGGTGTGGTCCATGTAGAATGGTAGGTCCAATCATTGACGAAATCAGTACAGAATTTGAAGGAAAAGCTGTAGTTGGAAAACTTGATGTAGATGCTAATCAGGAGTTTGCTGCAAAATACGGTGTAAGAAATATTCCAACGGTTTTGGTTTTCAAAAACGGTGAAGTAGTTGGTAAGCACGTTGGTGTTTCTCCAAAACAAACTTATGCTGATTCAATTACTTCTGCGATGTAATCCATTAGTGAAAGTATAAAAGAATGCTCGGCTGTTGTCGGGCATTTTTTTTGTCTTATATTTTTAATTATGTTCAAAGACACATTAGTTTTATCTGCTTATATTTGAATATATGAAAATCGAATCACAAATACAGACTGTTTCACAATTTGAGTATTTAGAGCTTTTGGCAAATCAAGTGGTTGAAGGATTTATTTCTGGAATGCATAAAAGTCCCTTTCACGGATTCTCGGCAGAATTTGCAGAGCATAAAGTTTATAATGCTGGCGAAAGCACTAAGCATATTGACTGGAAGTTATTTGCCAAGACAGACAGATTGTATTCCAAACGTTTTGAAGAGGAGACAAACCTGCGCTGTCATCTTATAATAGACAATTCGTCTTCTATGCATTATCCGAAACTTGGAAAAGATGATCAGTTTTTCAAATCGAAGATTGGTTTTTCAGTTTTGGCATCTGCGGTATTGATGAATTTACTCAAAAGACAGAGAGATGCAGTAGGACTAAGTATTTATAGCGACAGATACGAATTTTACGCAGCAGAGAAAGGAAGCGGGAGGCAGCACCGAATGTTGTTGGATCAGCTAGAGAAACTTCTAGACACACCAAAAGAAACAAAGCAAACAGATACAACAACTTTTCTGCATCAGATAGCCGAGAAGATCCACCGTCGCTCGATGATTGTACTATTTACAGATATGTTTCAGTCGGGAGATCAAGAAGCGCTCTTTAACGCGTTGCAACATCTCAAGCACAATAAGCACAAAGTCGTAGTCTTTCATGTTTATAATAAAGAAACCGAACTTGAATTTGACTTTGACAGCGCGCCTCGCAAGTTCATCGACCTCGAATCTGGCGAAACTATTGATCTTTATTCCGATTCTATAAAGGAAGATTACGAAAAACAAGTCAGTAGTTACTTTAAAGAAGTAGAGATGCGATGTGCCCAAAACCAAATAAAGTACGTTCCTGTCTCAGTTTCTGAAAATTTTGAAAAAATAATGACAACCTATCTTGTAGAGAAACAACGGTTTAAATAATAAGACAAAACTTTTTTGAAAATAATTGCAGAAAGCCCTTGCGTAACTGGAAAAGAGTCTTATATTTGCACTCGCAGAAACACAGTAGGTTTGGTAGTTCAGTTGGTTAGAATACATGCCTGTCACGCATGGGGTCGCGGGTTCGAGTCCCGTCCAGACCGCTACTTTTGGTAAAAGCACCTCAGAAATGAGGTGCTTTTTTGCCCAAAATAAGCATCAAAAACAGTTGTGTTGTTTTTGCCCAGCAATGGGCCGGTTTAGTAGTTAAACCAATGAAAAGCTTTCCACTTTGTGGATGGCTTTTTTCTTTTAAGTCATTGCGTATTTTAAAAAGAGTTCTATATTTGCACTCGCAGAAACACAGTAGGTTTGGTAGTTCAGTTGGTTAGAATACATGCCTGTCACGCATGGGGTCGCGGGTTCGAGTCCCGTCCAGACCGCTACTTTTGAGAATAGCACTTCAGAGATGAGGTGCTTTTTTGCTTAAAATTAGTTTTTCACAAATAGTCGTGTTGTTTGTGCTCACAAAACGATTCGTTTGAGAGCTAGAATACTGAAAAGCTTTACACTTTTTGCATGACTTTTTTGATTTTACGGCAGTTTGTAAATTTCCAATCCAATTAAAAAATATCGAGAACAACCTTTTGATGCATTTCCAAATATACAGTTCCATTATAAAAGCAATTTGATCGTGTCAGTTGGGGTCGTCGGCGTGAACTTTTCGGATAATGTATGTATATAGATTTCCAAACGCGGGCGCAAGCATCCCGCTTGTGACCACTTTCCAATTAAAGCACAAAGCAACTATTACAATAAGTCTACTTCACAATAGATCTACCACAATTGTTGCGCTAGCTCGAGCGTCTCGCTCGTGCCCACAATCAAAATAAAACACAAAACCAGAATAACAAAGCACAAGCGGCCACTCCTAAAACACAAACTCTCTATAATCCCAAACAACACCAAGAAAAATCCCCAAGAAAATTATACAGACCACAAACTGAATAAAGGCAGAGGCCAGAAACCCTAAAAATGATCCCGTCGCAGCCTTAAAAGCACTTGTGTGATTTTGTTTAGAGAAAATGTATTCGCCCACAAACGCTCCTATAAATGGCCCAATGATAAAGCCAAACGGAATTGGTGCAATTAAACCTATAACAAGTCCGATGTTCGTGCCCCAAATCCCATATTTCGTTCCGCCGTATCGCTTCGTTCCCTTTGCCGGTATCACATATTCTAGAATTGTTACGATAAGCGTCACAACAAGTGTGATTCCCAAAAGCCAATAATTCATAGGTACAGAAGGCGTGAGATACAATAGCAATAGTCCAAGCCATGCGAGCGGTGTACCTGGAATTACTGGTAAAACACTACCGGCAATTCCACCCAAAATGCAACAAAAACCAAACACAACAAGAAGTAAATCCATAAAATATATTTTTAGTACTTTTGGCAATTAAATTTGTATTTGTAAAACGTACAAGAGTGTTGTTTCAACACAACAATATGAGAAAAATTTATCTAACAGTGGTTGCTTTTTTACTTCTTTTTTGTTCCTGCCAGTTTCTGGACAATCAGGTTCCAAATAAAGAATTGTTGCTCAATGAAGAGCTTCAAAGCATCAATTGGAGCGAAGTCGACGAATTTCCCTCAGTCTCAGATTGCGAGAATATCGCTGACGAAGCCGAGCAAAGACGGTGCTTCTTCGAATTCTTGACACAGACAATACAACAAAAACTTAGCGGTGACACGCTTTCAGTATTATATCCGCATCTCGACACGATTGAAGTTAAAGTTACCGTTTTTCCCGATTCCACGATCAGATTCGAGCCACATTTTCCAAAAGATAGCCTCGCTTATGACACTATCAAAATTGACAGCATTCTCCACGTAAAATTGGTTGATTTCCCTAAGATTCATCCCGCACTTAAGCGTGGAACTCCCGTAAAGACGCAGTTTATTCTTCCGGTGATTCTTAAAATGGAACATTAGTTTTTTTTGGAGCTATTTCCTGCTGTCCACTGTATCTTCTGCGAGCCTGCAAAAGCAGGCAGGCTCGCAGAAGGATGCCGTTCCCATCAGGGCTAGGGCACTAGTTTTCAATTGAAAGATTGTTCCTAAAATTGCCGACCTTTCCACTTATACGTCATTCCAAAAATCAAAATATAAAATCCAACAAGAATACTAAAGAAGGGGTAAATGATCGCTGAAAGAAACGGGAGCATAAATTTTTCTGCTTTCAAGAAGTTGTTGCCAAGAGTCAATAACCATAAATCAACAAAGTATTTTATAATTATTAAACCTGCTAAAACTACAATTGGCAACAATTTAAATACAGCCAAAATAACACTCACAACAATCGAAAGATTTCCTAAAAAGACAAATACTGCCAGCATTTCGCCGTATTGACTTTGATAAGATGTAGCTTTTGAAGCCCATCGTACTCGCTGATTAAACAAACCTTTCCAAGAAGTTTCTGCCGAAGTGGTCACGATCGTCTCTTCGGATTTCAGGTATTGCACCTGCAGCGGATATTTGGCGAAAGCTTTCTGAAGCAAAAAAACATCATCGCCAGAAGCAATAGAATTATCACTTTCAAAACCATTTAGTTCCTTGAAAAATGATTTCTGATAGGCGAAGTTTGCGCCATTTGCCATAAAAGCCTTGTTCAATCCAAAACTTCCAATCGTAGTTGCTTGCAAACTTATCAGATCCATCTGCTGAAAACGCTGTAAAACTCCTTTTGCTTTTTCATAAACAACTGACGATGCAATCATCTTGACTTCGTTTTTCTGAATATAATTATCATAAGTTGCAAAGGAATTTTGGTTCCACCTACAATCGGCATCTGTGGTAATAATCCATTCAAACTGCACAATCGGAATGGCTCTATTGATGGCATCTTTCTTTGGAGAATTGCTCATCCTAACATTTTCGATCATTGTCGTAGCAATTGCGGTATTCTGCATTCGCCACTTATTAATTATAGAAGCAGAATTATCGGTTGAATCATCGTCGACAAAAATGATTTCGAATAATGAATTGGGATATTTTATAGTTTCAAAACTCGTCAAAAGTTTAGAGATATTTTCGGCTTCATTTCGCAACGGAACGATGACAGAAAATCTAGTTTTTACTTCAGAATTGTCTGCTGCCAAAGTCTTCACTTTTTTGAAACCCAAACACAATCTGACGATGCTGAAGATATAACAAACGAAGTAAAAGCCAATCAATGTGTAGATTACAATCATTTCAGTTTGAATTTCATTACATAATAACTTCCAATGACAACTGGCAAGACAACATTCAGAAACCACATAATTGTCGTTACCAAAACAGGAACCCAATCGTCAACGCCAAGTGGAGCGAAGAATAACAAGGCGACGCTTCCTTTGATTGCAAAGTCAAACATCTGAAACGCTGGCAAAGAAGATGACAGAAAATAAACCGCAGTTATTGCAGCCATCATCGTAAAATACGGCAATTCGACTCCAAGAAGCACGAAGAGTAGTAAGTTTTGATGTGAGAATATTAGGTATCTCGAAATTGCCAATCCTATATTCTTGCGATGAACTTTTTTGGGAATAACATTTAGTTTTTCAAAAAGCTTTTGAAGTGAATATCCTCGAATAGCAACTTTTTGTAAGCTGAAAACCAATCCTATTATTATAGCTAGAATTCCGAAAGCTAGGAGCAACTGTCTATTCGAAATGATTTTGGTAATCTGATTGAACCAAATCAATCCTGCAATTCCGAAAAGGATTGAGAGAATCATCTGAATTCCGTTGCAGACCAGATTTAGAAAAACAATTTCTTTAGTTTGTGTTTTTGGATAGAATAAGGCTTTTCCAGCATATTCTCCAATTCCGTTTGGCGTAAAAATCGATAATGTAAGTGCTGCCAAAACTTGTTTACTAGCTTCTCCTATCGAAATTTTCTTGATTGTCGAAACAAGGTTTTGCCACTTTATAATTTCGAGGAATCGGTTTAGAAAACTCAACAAAAGCAAGATAAAGATTGCAAGCCAGCTAAAGTTATTTTGAATCTTTTCTAGAAACAAACCACTTTTTACCGCTTCATCATTGGCGAGTTTATAGTAGATGAAATAAAATGCCGCCGCTACAACCAAAAGTTTGGCAACAACGGCCAAGAATTGTTTAGCTTTGTGAGAAATTTGAATCATTGCTGCAAAATAAAGAAATAAAATTGGTAAACGAGCGTATCATTTTAGGAATAGATCCTGGGACTACAATTATGGGTTTTGGAATTATAAAAGTGGTTCAGAAAAAGATGGAATTCGTTCAGCTCAACGAATTAATTTTGAATAAATACGACGATCATTATCAGAAATTGAGAGTGATTTTTGAACGTACTATCGAACTTATCGAAACGCATCATCCTGACGAAATAGCGATTGAAGCACCCTTTTTTGGCAAGAACGTTCAATCGATGCTAAAGTTAGGAAGAGCTCAAGGCGTTGCAATGGCAGCGGGACTTTCAAGACAGATTCCGATTACAGAATATGAGCCGAAGAAAATAAAAATGGCAATTACTGGAAACGGAAATGCTTCCAAGGAACAGGTTGCAAAGATGCTTCAGCAATTATTGGGATTAAAAACACTTCCTAAAAACTTGGATAGTACCGATGGTCTTGCGGCTGCAGTTTGTCACTTCTTTAATTCGGGAAAACCGACAGGCGAAAAAAGCTATACTGGCTGGGACGCTTTCGTAAAACAAAATGAAGATAAGGTTCGGAAGTAATTTTTCAATTAAAATACTTTTAAACTAATTCTTTCAATTCCAACAAATTCTATGGCTGGCATTTATATTCATATTCCTTTCTGCAAACAGGCGTGTCATTACTGCGATTTCCATTTTTCGACTTCTATGAAGTACAAAACGGAAATGGTTGAGGCATTGGCGGTAGAGATTATAATGCGTAAAAGTGAAGCAACAGATGAGAAGATTGAAACGATTTATTTTGGAGGAGGAACGCCATCAGTTTTGACAAATGACGAAATTATTTTTCTAATCGACAAAGTATATCAAGAATATGTTGTTGTTGATAATCCCGAAATTACACTTGAAGCCAATCCAGACGATTTAAGTCCTGAGCGAATTGTCGAACTTAGTAAAACTCCAATAAATAGATTGTCAATCGGAATTCAGTCGTTTTTTGAAGAAGATTTGAAAATGATGAATCGTGCACATAATGCCGAGGAAGCATCGAAATGTCTGGAATCAGCGACAAAGTATTTCGATAATATCTCGATTGATTTGATTTACGGAATTCCTGGAATGTCATTGGAAAAATGGGAACAGAATATAGACAAAGCGCTATGGTTTGGAGTTCCGCATATTTCGACTTATGCCCTTACGGTTGAACCTCGAACCGCTCTTTTCCAATTGATAAAAGAAGGAAAAATCGAAGCTCCAAAAGATGAAATTGCGCAAGAGCACTTTACTCTTTTGATGGAAAAATTAAAAAAACAAGGATTTATACATTACGAAATCTCGAATTTTGCCAAGGAAGGATATTTCTCTCAGAACAATTCAAGCTATTGGTTGGGTAAGAAGTACATTGGAATTGGACCTTCGGCACATAGTTATGACGGAAGATCCCGCTCCTGGAATATTCCGAATAACATCAAATACATTAAAGGAATAAATTCAAACGAGCGAGATTTTGAAGAAGAAATCCTAAGCAAGCAAGATCGCTACAACGAAACTATAATGACGGGATTGCGTACAATTTGGGGGATTTCACTTGAAAGTATTCAAAATAACTTTGGAATCGAAGTTTCGAGTTATCTAAAAGATCGTGCTCAAAAATTCTGTGATGATGGTTTACTTGTATTAGAAAATGGAATTCTCAAAACCACATCAAAAGGAAAATTTCTCAGCGACGGAATTGCAAGTGACCTTTTTCTTGTTGAATAAATCTTCTTTTAAAATATTGAATTTTGCTTTCACTAAAATTTCTACGCAAAGTGTTCCGTAATATTTCCTAGCCATTTGGGCTCTTTCTCTCTATTGTATTTCTTATTAAAATTTTGAAGTAGAAGTGCGGCTTTCTTAAGTTCACGCCGGATCTTATCTTCATCTTGAGTTTTGAGTGTTGTAATATGCAATAAGTAATAAACGGCGCGTTTGAGAAACTTTTCGGCTTCGTCGAGATTTCCTAAATCCTCATAAGTCGAGGAGAGATTATTGCACGAAATGATAAATACCTGCACAAACGGTATGTCCAACCGAAGACTTTCCTGTTGATGATTATTCAAGACTTCTGCCCTAAACAAAGCGTCTGTGTAATCCAACAATGCTTGTTCTAAATTTCCCTTTTCAAAACTTTCATTTGCTGTTATTGTCAATGACTTCCAATGGTTTTCTATATGGCTCATACAGGTATCACTCATTTTTACTTTATTTTAAATTATTATTTGCAAATTCCCAATTGATGATATCCCAGAAATTCTCAACGAATTTTGGACGGGCATTCCTATAGTCAATATAGTATGCGTGCTCCCAGACGTCAAGAGTCATAATTGGCTTTTTATTTTCGGTAATCGGAGTGTGTGCATCTTTAAGGCCAAGGATTTCTAGTTTTCCTTTTTCATCTTCGGCAAGCCACGCCCAACCAGATCCGAAAAGCTTAGTTGCGGTTGTTGAAAACTGCTCTTTGAATGCGTCGAAACTTCCAAAGTCACGTTTAATTCTTTCGGCAATTTCGTCTTGAGGACTTTTTCCACCTTCGGGAGAAAGACAATGCCAGAAAAAAGTGTGATTCCAATGTTGTGCTGCGTTGTTGAAGAGTGGCGCATTATGGTCGGTGTGTCCTTTTTTGATTAATTCTTCAATAGAAAGATGCGCAAGTTCGGTATCCTTGACAATTCCGTTTAGGTTGTTTACGTAAGCTGCGTGGTGTTTTCCGTAATGGTAATCAAATGTTTCTTCGGTAATAATTGGGGTTAAAGCATTTTTGTCAAATGGCAAATCAGGCAAGGATAAATCAATTTTCATAGTAGTATTTTAAGCGTTAGTCATTCTTCGAGATTGTAATTTTAGAATCTTTATAGCTTTCTTGATGTCATTAATGTTTTTGAGGGTTGCCGTGGCTTGCCTCATATCTTTCATCATTAAATTCTGTTCTCTAATTGCAGATTCTAAAGTTTTCTTTTCTTTTTCCAAAATGGCGATTACAAATTCCATAAGCAGTATCTTTTTCTTTATCAAATTAGATATACAAAAATAAGAATTTAGACGTGTCTAAAAAACTATTTAGCATTTATTTTTAATTATTATTTTTATCGATGGTTTTAAAAATGCGCTTTCGCCAAATTTTCGTTCAACGATTATTAGTGAATTGTGAAAATGAGTGCCCTAGCCCCGATTGCAGAGGAAATCCTTTTTGGGCTTTTTCTGCCCAAAAAGATTGGAACGGAAAGCGGGAAAAAGCTCCAAAAAAAAATCTTGATCAATAGGAGAAGAGAAAAGTTGAAACTTTGATATAATTTTTATCTTTGGTAGTCAAACCCGAACGATTTTATGAAAGCACAGATTCGAAATTTTAGAGTAGACTTGGCAAAACCGCTGGATATTTCCATTCCGATTACGGCTGATGGCGAAAATCCGATTGCGTGGTATATTGACGAGCCGAAAATTGAGCCTCAGGTTTTTGGGGAATGGGTGGGGAAAGTTTCGGAAGGAAGCAGTACGAATTTCAATAATATTTTCTTTAATCCGCACGGACACGGGACGCATACCGAGTGTGTTGGGCATATTACGCGTGAATCTTATAGCATAAATAAGTGTCTGACACAGTTTTTTTTCCTTGCCGAATTGCTGACAATTGAACCAGCAGAACGCGATGGAGATCTGATAATTAGTAAAAAACAGCTGATGTTGGCGCTTGAAAAGTCGAATTCTCAAGATCATTTTGAAGATACAGAAGCCTTGATTATTAGAACACTTCCAAATTCAAAGTCGAAAAAACACACCAATTATTCCAATACAAATCCGCCATATCTGACAGAAGATGCTGCGAATTTTTGTAAAAAAAGTGGCATAAAACATCTATTAGTTGATCTTCCGAGTGTGGATAAGGAGAAAGATGATGGGAAATTATTGGCTCATAAAGCGTTTTGGAATGTCACGGATGTTGAAAATTTGAATGACGATGTGAGAATGGATGCGACAATAACCGAGATGATTTTTGTGAAGGATTCCATTGAGGACGGGACTTATTTGCTGAATTTACAAATTGCTTCGTTCGAAAATGACGCGAGTCCGAGTAAACCGATTTTATACGCAATCGAGAATTTACATTATTGATATCTGATGAATATTGAATCCTTATATGAATATTGCGCGGCGTTGAAAGGGACTACTGAAGAGTTTCCTTTTAATTCAGGGACTTTGGCTTTTAAAGTAGGCGGAAAAATTTTCTGTTTGACGGGACTTGATAGTTGGGAAAGTGGAAATCCTGCCATAAATTTGAAATGCGATCCTGAAAAAGCAATTGCACTTCGTCAGGAATATGAGGCGGTGGTGCCGGGATATCATATGAGTAAGGTGCATTGGAATACGGTTGCGATTAATCAAGATGCAGCAGATACGATTATTTTTGAATGGTTGAACGATTCCTATAATCTGGTTTTTGCGAGTTTGACAAAGAAGATTCAGAAGGAAATTGAGGATTTAAAAAAAGGAAATTTAGAAAAATAAAATAAATAGACATTAGATATGTTGGACAATTTAAAGAAGATATTAAACGAAGATCAGGATCCAAAAGCGATAGAGAAAATTAGTGCGAAACTGGAAAGTTTGCTAATGAAATCTGAGGAAATAGGATATATTGCTGTTCAGAAGAAACCTGCGGTAACTATACTTCCAGATAGTATTGTGGTGACGAATAAGCGAATTATTTTGTGCCGACCGAAGAATTTAGGTCTCTCAATGGAATTTCTTGATTACGATTGGGAAGATGTAAATGCGTCGTTTGTAAAAGAAGGTATTTTGGGTGCGGAATTCACCTTTACCACCAAATCTGACATTACGCATACGATGGAATATCTACCAAAAAATCAGGTTCGAAAATTATATACTTACGCAAAAGAACGACTTGAAGAACTGAAAGCTCCGAAACCAAATATGGCAGCGGATGCTCCAATTGAAGAAGAAATAAGCGTATTTGAACTTCCAATTGAGCAAGATGAAATAGAACCTGAAGTTGAAGAAATCGAGGAAGTAGAAGCAGAGGAAGTAACGAATTTTGCCGAAATTGTTCCATCGACATCTTACGAAATCTACGAAGAGCCAAAAATGGCAACTGAAACTGCTGGCGAAAAACGTTTGACAGATTTATCTCAGGACGAACTTTTTGACAAGCTTCAGAATTACAAAAGATTATTGGATAATGGACTTATTATGCAGGGAGAATATGATCGATACAAAAAAGAGATATTGGCGTTGATGTAGACTTTTTTAAATTTATAAAAAAAAATCCATTCTGATAAAGAATGGATTTTTTGCTTTAATTATTTAGATTGCACGGTAAGTGGTAAAGAATACTGTACTCTTACTGGCTTTCCGTCTATTTCGCCCGGAATCCATTTTGGTGAAAGGTTTAGAACGCGAACAGCTTCTTCGCCTGTTCCATAGCCGATGTCCCGTAGTACTTCAATATTGGTCAAGCCTCCATCTTCTTCAACAATGAATGTAATAAAAATTTTCCCTTTAAGATCTTTAGAGTCCGGCATTTTGTAATTACTGCCGATAAAAGTATAGAATGCTTGAATTCCTCCAGGAAATTCGGGTTTGGCTTCAGCCGAACTGTAAATGTTCATTTTTGATTTTACAACCTCTTTAGGAGATTTTACTTGGCCAAAAGTGATAGGACTTCCGAAAATAAATAACGCTAAAAGCAAAGGTGCGACAATTGATTTTTTAATCAATTGAATGCTGGCTGAGGTGGTTTTTGTCATCATAATAAAACGTTTTTTAGTTTTTAAAAAAGAATTGAGATTGCTGGTTAAATA
>JBBSRP010000041.1:0-16879 GCA_038242935.1 Flavobacteriales bacterium | reverse complement strand
TGTTCCCAAATATATTTTGTAACACCTAGACTCAATTGCTTCGTATTGGGTGCAAATTGCTCGATATCTCTATGAACTTTTTGTAGAGAATAACGGCCGATTACCTCATAGTCATTCTCGAAAATATAGCTCAGTTGATAGTCAAATCCGCTGCCGGTAAAGACATAATTGAAGTTTGAAAGGTTGAGCGGATTCACGGTAATTGCATTCTCAGCGGTATTGCGCGACATATACGCAGACATCGCAGACCAGCCTTGATATTTGACCATTGCATCTAGAAAAACTGACTTAATTGTACGACTCTCAAAAAGATCTGCGCCAAGCTGACCTTGGGTCCTCAACGCATGATTATTTTGCTGAAAACCACCAGAAAGCATCAATTTTGGCGTACTTTCTCTCATTAAATCTCCTTCAAAATTAGAACCATCTTTCTCGAACGCACCAAATGGAAAGATTTCTGCTTTTCCAGTAACTGCTACACCGTCGTTGGAGCCGCCAGTAGCATTACGACCTTCGCCTGTACTAATTGCAGCCTTCAAATTGTAAGAGAATTTATCTTTATATTCATTGAGGTTATGCGCTTGAATACCAAAATCTCTATCGATTGTAAACTTGGCATTATTGATTGTACGATCTGTGAGCTGTAGCGCTCCAGACGAATTTGTACGCTGTCTATTTCCAGGAAGTTTGGTCTGACCAAAGCTGAAATTCCAATGCTTTGTAGGACGGTAAAATATCACGGCATCTCGAATAATATTGATGTTATCACCATCGTGAATTTCGCCAACATCGCCAGGAGCAAAGGAAAGCTGAATGGCGTAGAGAAATTTTGGATTCCCGACATATCCATCAAAGCGAAGTCTTAAACGACGAATTTGACCATCGAGATAATTTGGTTTATCTTCCATGTTGTAATAGGTAGCCCGATTTTGCATACGAAACCTAATATTTAGCTGAAAAATACTATCAGGAGAAGTAAGTCCAAGCCCTTTCCCATAACTGTAGTATGGTAATGTTGATAATTTTAAATCATTATCTTCTTGCAAAGCATTCACAGAAATCTGACCTATAGCATTAAAACTGCCACAAAAAAGCAGAAATAGAAAGATTTTTTTCATAATTTTTCGAGTTCGTGCAAAACTATAATTATTTACTATACTTCCAATCTTTTGAAAGCCGATTGTTATCTTTGTAAAAAAAAAGTTTTTATGTCACATATATATTTAGGATTTCAGTTTGAAGTAGAACCAAAAGAATTGGGATCTGAAATTTTAATTGCCGAATTGGGAGAAAAGCCTTTTGAAAGTTTTTCTGAAACCGAAAATGGATTCTCCGCTTACATTCAAAAATCTCTGTGGGAAGAAGGAATGTTGGAAGATATTATGATTTTGAAATCTTCTGAATTTAAAATCTCTTACACTATAGAAGAGATTGCGGCTGTAAACTGGAATGAAGAATGGGAGAAAAATTTTGATCCTATTTATGTTGATGGACAGTGCCACGTTCGCGCGCCATTTCATGAAAAAACCTCCGCAAAGTATGATATTGTAATTGAGCCAAAAATGAGTTTTGGAACTGGTCATCACGAGACAACCCACATGATGATTCAGCATCTTTTGGATCTTGATATACAAGGCAAAAAGACTTTGGACATGGGCTGTGGAACTGCAATTTTGGCGATTCTTGCCGAGATGAAAGGCGCCACTCCTATTGAGGCGATAGATATTGACAATTGGTGTTACCTCAACAGTATCGAGAATGTGGAGCGCAATAATTGTAAAGGAATTACAGTTTATGAAGGTGAAGCAGCTTTGATTGCTGGAAAATCGTACGATCTTGTAATTGCTAATATCAACAGAAATATTTTATTGAATGATATGGCAGCTTACGCTAAAAGTTTAAATACTGCAGGTACATTATTACTTAGCGGATTTTATACAGAAGATATAGAAGCAATTACTGAATCATGTAATCAGAATGGTCTAATCTTTGAGAAACAATTAGAGCGCAACAATTGGGTTGCCCTCCGGTTTTTAAAAAAATAACAGATATTATTTAATTAAATCTTATTAATTATGAGTGTCAAAGAAAAAGTAAAAGAGCAGAATTCACGTGCAACGAAAGTAGTTTTAAACAATGAGATTATTGTCTACAACGATGATGTCAATACTTTTGACCATGTAATTGAAACTCTGATGCGAGTATGTAATCATGTGCCAGAACAGGCTGAGCAGTGCTCGTTGATTATACATTATGTTGGGAAGTGTGCTGTAAAAACTGGTGAAATGAAGGAGCTTGTACCGCAGTGTAGTAGTTTGCTAGAAGCTGGCCTCAGCGCCGAAATAGTATAAAAATAAAAAAAGTCCTGAATTTGCATCAGGACTTTTTTTTATGACAAGCAAATTCTTAGTTTGCAGCTTTTGTTAAAAGTCTTGTTCTTATTACAGTTACATCGCCATCAATAATTTTCTTTTCTAATGACATTTGAGTACTAGTAAGTTTGGTAATTGTAAAAGTACCATTGTAATTCATATCTCCAGGAAGATTAATATTTACAATTTCTGCAGCTTTTGTATAAGTACCAACATTGTTACTCTCCTCGCAATTACCTTGAGCGTTCTTAAAGAAAACTCCTTTGCGAGCAACCATAGCTGCGGTAAACTCAATATAATTGCGATTACAACCAGCAACATCGTCCATATAATCTACAACAATTTCTGGACCTTGTGCTGTACCAATATTAGTCTGTGTAACATCCATAGAGAAATTCCATTTCCCTACAAAAGAAGTTGGTACTTGTACATTATCGTCATCTTTACTACAAGAAGTTAATGTAAATGCGGATAAGACCACCGTAGCGATCAAAATTTTGAATGCTTTCATAATTAGTTTTTTGTTAAATTAGTTATCGCTCAAATAACGAGAAAATTTATTTGATATTATAAAAAGTTATATTAAAATCCTCTTTAATGAGGTAGTCTATCTTTTAACACACCATAAAGATAAGTTCCTAATAATGCACCAAAGAGCACAAATATTAAAGGAAGAAAACCTGCTCCAAGCATTATAAAAATTGGTCCTGGACAAGCACCTACAAGTCCCCACCCTAAACCAAATAATATTCCGCCAATCCAATATCTATAATTTGCAGGCTCTTTGTCAGCGATATCAATAGGTTTTCCATCAATATCGTTTACACCAATTCTTTTATAAATTTGTAAACCAATTATTCCCGTAACAATCGCGGTGCAAATTATTCCATACATGTGAAAAGATTGAAACTGAAACATTTCATAAATTCTGTACCACGAAACGGCTTCAGACTTGGTCAAAAGAATGCCGAAGAATATTCCGACTAAAAGGTATTTAAAGTATTTCATTTCTTAAAAAATTATAGGGTACAGCAAATGCACCATTACTAAACCACCTACAAAAAATCCAATAACTGCTTTGAGTGACGGGATTTGCAAATTACTAAGTCCCGATATTGCATGTCCAGAAGTACATCCACCAGCATATCTACTACCAAAACCAATTAAGATTCCACCAATAATAAGGATAAGAATAGTTATAGGATCTGAGAAAACTTCTGATCCAAATAATGCGTCAGGAAGCATTTTCCCGTGAGGTGCATCAATATTCATTTCCTGTAACTGAATAACTGTTTGTGGATTTAGCGAAACATTGCTTGGATCACTCATATAATGAACGGCAATAAAACCACCTATCATTCCACCCAAAATCACTACTAAATTCCAGCGTTGCGCTTTCCAATCAAAGTTAAAAAACGGAACAGATTTACCCGCTCCAGCAATTGCACACAGCGAACGCAAATTTGAAGAAACACCAAATGATTTTCCAAAATAAACTAGCAGAAGCATGGTTGCGCCTATTAGAAGACCCGAGATATACCAAGACCAAGTTTGAGAAAGAATCTCCATATTCTAAATTTTTAAATTTGCTGCAAAAATAGGCAATCCTTTCTGCATCATTACAGTCGATTTCTAAAAATAAGCTTAAATTTGCATCATTGAAGAAAATAATTATGATGTCAAAATACAAGATCGAAATCAAATGGGCGTTCATCTATGCAATTGCCTCGTTGGCGTGGATGGTATTTGAAAAAGAAATGGGATGGCACGATGTTCATATCAGCAAACATCCATTTTACAGCATGCTGTTTAGCTTTATCGGAATCATCATTTATTATTTTGCGCTTCGCGAGAAAAAAATTGTTACATATCATAATAATATTCACTGGAAAGAAGCTTTCGTTGCCGGAGCGATAATGAGCGTTTTTGTAACAATTCTAGCTATTCCTGTTTTCTATCTCATGGTAAATGTTATAAGTCCATCATTTTTCAGCAATATGATAAACTACGCTGTTAGTAGTAAAATCTACACTTTAGAGCAGGCAGAAAGCTATTTTAATACTCAAAGTTATCTTATGCAAATTATTGGAGGATCGCTCAGTATGGGAATTGTCTCTTCAGCAGTAATTGCTTATATTATTCAGACAAAGAAAAAACCTTAGAAAATGCAGAAGATAGTTACTTCGTTAATCGTTATAATGCTTGTTGTCTCTTCGTGCGTAAGTACAAGAAATACAATCAAAAACATAGACAACAATGCATCAATTCCTCAGCTCACAAAAGAGAATGCCTTTGTATTAAAGACCTATAGTAAAGATTCCAAATACGGTTTCGATAAAGATTATCCTATAAATGTATTCTACAAAAACAGCAAAGACGAAAATCTAAATGCACTGCGTTTTCTAAATGCATTGGCAGGCCCAAATGGCGAGAAAATCGAGTTTGAAAAATTAGAAAGCTGTTGTCCATTTCCATCTACCCACAGCGAACTTGGAGCGGGGTTTCTAGACGTTTATCAGATAAAAATCGACGGAATTAACTATTCTAAAATTCTATATATCAATATCTACGAACGCGGTATCCTTGAAGTACCTGTCGGTTTTACAATAAAAAATCCTTAACAAAAATTTGCATTTGATATCAGTATCTTTGCAACCAAATTTTATACAACATGAATCTCAACAATATTCCAAACATAAAGCATCTGGACAGCGACAATTTCTTCCTACTTGCTGGCCCTTGTGCTATAGAAGGAGAAGATATGGCATTTAGAATTGCCGAAACACTTGTAAAAATAACTGACAAATTAAATATTCCTTTTGTATTCAAAGGATCATTTAAAAAAGCAAATCGTTCACGAATTGACAGCTTTACTGGAATTGGAGACGAGAAAGCCTTAAAGATTTTGGAAGCAGTTTCAAAACGTTTTGATGTTCCAACAATTACAGATATTCATACGAACGAAGATGCGGCAATGGCGGCAGAATATGTAGATATTTTACAGATCCCAGCGTTTCTTGTAAGACAGACTGATCTAGTTGTGGCTGCGGCCAATACCGGAAAGACTGTCAACCTCAAAAAAGGTCAGTTTATGAGTCCCGAAAGTATGAAACACTCCGTTCAGAAAATGCTAGATTCTAACAATCAGAATGTGATGGTTACTGACAGAGGAACAATGTTTGGCTACCAAGATATGATTGTAGATTTCCGCGGAATTCCGGTTATGAAAGAGTTTGCTACAACCGTTTTGGATATTACACACTCTTTGCAACAACCAAATCAAACCTCTGGAGTTACCGGCGGAAGACCGGATATGATAGAAACTATCGCCAAAGCGGGAATCGCGGTTGGTGTTGATGGACTTTTTATCGAAACCCATTTTGATCCAGCAAATGCTAAAAGCGATGGCGCAAATATGCTAGATATTCAGTACTTCGAGCAGTTGATGACAAAGCTTGTCGCTATCAGAAAGACAGTTCAATCATTTTAAATTAAGCATATACATTTTGAAAAATAGTTTTTTTATACTTTTTACGATCTTTCTTTTAGGTAAAACAACTCAGACAATCGCACAAGATCAAGAAAATCCAGTAGAAAAATATACCGCTCATAATAAAGGTAAATTTTTCGTTAATTGGGGTGGAAACATTGCCGATTTCTCCAAATCTAATATCACTTTTAAAGGAGATCATTACAATTTCACTCTTGCCAATGTGGTGGCGAGCGATAAACCAAAAGGACTTCATATCGATTATATCAATCCTTTGCGAATGACGATTCCACAGACAAATTTTAGAATGGGTTACTATTTCAGCGATCACTACAGCATTTCGTTGGGTGTAGATCACATGAAATATGTAATGGATCAGAATCAAACTGTCAATATTACAGGAACAATCGACGGTGTTTATTATGATAATGAGCCAAAAGTAATGACCGAAGATTTCCTGATGTTCGAGCATACAGATGGCCTAAATTACGTAAATTCAGAGCTGACACGACTTGATGATATAAGCTCAATTTTTAGTCTAAATACAGATCATTTGCAGGTTAATACTGTTGTTGGAGCGGGAATTGGAGTATTATTTCCAAAAACAAATACCACTCTTATGGGCAATGAGCGCTATGATGAGTTTCACGTTGCTGGTTATGGCGCAAGCATCAAAGCAGGTTTGAACCTTACTTTTTTGAAACATTTTTATATTCAAGCGGAGCTTAAGGGCGGTTATATCAATATGTCAGATATTCGTACAACCCACGATAAAGCTGATAGCGCTTCCCAGCATTTTAATTTTCTACAACAAAATGTAGTTTTAGGTGGAATCTTCCGCATCTAAAATTTTTAAAATATACCTTTTCATCAACGCCTTTTGTCTTCGGATAAGAGGTTTTTTTATTTGGGCGAGTCCGCAGCCAGAATGAATTCGGTACCATTGAAAATCTCGTTTGGCTGCGGCCGGGCTCTCCACTATATCTTTGCTGCTAGAAAATTTTCGGTCAAAATCATAAATTCGGCAAGCAGCAAAGGATGCCGTTTCTATCCCTCTCGCGGAGGAAAGATTCAAAAATTGAAAAATTGAAAAATTTAAAGATTAGAGGAATCGCATAAAAAAGAAAGATTTAAAGTTTCTTGCCAACTTGATGACATTTCAATTACTAATGCCTTAACTTCTTTTTAATACAAAGTTTCTTAAAATTAAGTACCTTTAACAGTCATGATTTTTTTTGTTTTTAAAGCACTCAGAAAACTATCTAAGATACATTCGATATCTGAATTTTTTCATTATTCCTCTATCGAAAGAAACTCAATTATTTTTGCTGTTAACAATCGAATTATACCTAAAATTAGAATTTCAAAAACCACAAATTATGGATAAAGACCCTTACAAAGTTAAAAAACTACTCACAACTAAGCATGACACATTTACTTACTACAGTTTAACTGAACTCGAAAAACAAGGTTATGAAATAAGCAAACTGCCCTTTTCTATTCGAATTCTTTTGGAAAATGTACTTCGTAATTACGATGATTTCGCTATTACAAAAGAAAGTATAGAAACTCTTTTACATTGGACTCCAATGGGATCAGACAAAGACATTCCATTTAAGCCTGCTCGAGTTTTAATGCAAGATTTTACGGGAGTTCCAGCAGTTGTAGATATTGCATCTTTGAGAGCTGAAGCAGCAAGACAAGGGAAAAATCCCGAAGAAATAAACCCGCTTATTCCTGTTGATCTTATTATTGATCATTCTGTACAAGTGGATTATTTTGGTACAGAATATTCCTTGCGCAAAAATATGGAAGAAGAGTATAAGCGAAACCAAGAACGCTACTCCTTCTTAAAATGGGCACAAAAATCATTTAATAATTTTAGTGTTGTTCCTCCTGGAATGGGAATTTGCCATCAGGTAAATCTCGAATATTTATCAAAAGGAGTTATAGAGCGCAACGGCGAAGTTTTTCCAGATACCGTTGTTGGTACAGATAGCCACACTCCAATGGTAAATGGTATTGGAGTTGTTGCTTGGGGCGTTGGTGGTATTGAAGCCGAAGCAGCTATTTTGGGGCAACCCTTATACTTTATTATGCCCGAAGTAATCGGACTAGAACTTGTAGGCGACTTACCTCTAGGATGTACTGCGACAGATTTAGTATTAACTATTGCCGAAGTACTACGAAGATATGGAGTTGTTGGAAAATTTGTGGAAGTTTTTGGTCCTGGATTAGACAATCTTACTGTGCCAGATCGTGCTACAATTGGTAATATGTCTCCAGAGTTTGGATGTACTATTACATATTTCCCTATCGACAATAAAACGTTGGAATATATGGAACAAAGCAATAGATCAAAAAATCAAATTGCTCTTGTCGAAGATTATTGCAAAGCAAATATGCTGTGGCGTGAAAATGAAGATAAAATAAATTATACCGATACTGTTACTTTAGATATTTCGACTATTGAACCTACTGTGGCTGGACCAAAACGTCCGCAGGATAAAATTCTTTTGAAAGACTTCAAAATGCGTTTTATTCAGTTAATGCAGGAGAATTACGGACGTACTTATCAGGAAAAGTCTCCTGATCAGTTGTCTAGATGGTTTGCAGAAGGTGGTGGACAGCCCGTAGAAAAGCACGAGAATTTACGTCCGGAATCAAAAATTGAAGAAGAAACTGACGAAAATTATCTCAATAAAGTGTGGATTACTCTCGGTCAGGAAAAATTTGAATTATCTGATGGTGCCGTAGCTATTGCTGCGATTACCTCTTGTACAAATACTTCCAATCCTTATGTGATGATTGGCGCTGGACTTGTGGCTAGAAAAGCTCGACAACGCGGTCTGGATGTAAGACCTTGGGTAAAACCTTCGCTTGCACCTGGATCTAAAGTGGTAACTGATTACCTTCTAAAAGCAGATTTGATGGATGATTTCGAAGCCCTTCAGTTTCATCTTGTAGGATATGGCTGTACTTCTTGTATCGGAAATTCTGGTCCTCTGCCTCCATATATTTCAAAAGCCGTTGACGAATATGATTTAGTTGTTGCATCCGTTCTTTCGGGAAATAGAAATTTTGAAGCACGTATTCATCCCCAAGTAAAAATGAATTTCTTGATGTCTCCGATGCTTGTTGTTGCCTATGCTTTGGCAGGACGTGTTGATATTGATTTGATTAATGAACCTATAAATTATGATCCAAATCAAGAGCCTGTTTATCTAAAAGACATTTGGCCTACAAATGAAGAGATTAATGAAATAATGCGTGAAGTTCTTACCCCCGCTGATTTTGAAAGTAGCTATAACGACATTTTTGATGGAAACGAAATTTGGCAAAATCTTGAAATCCCACAAGATAAATTATATCATTGGGACGAGGAGTCTACTTACGTGAAAGAAGTTCCGTTTTTCAAAGACATTTCTGCTTTGCCCGAAGCGATTTGTAATATTACTGACGCAAGAGCGCTACTAGTTTTGGGAGATAGTATCACAACCGATCATATTTCGCCGGCGGGGCAGTTTGCCGAAGATTCGGCGGCAGGACAATATCTTATTAGCAAAGGAATAAATAAAAAAGACTTCAACTCTTACGGGTCACGACGTGGTAATGACGAGGTAATGGTAAGAGGAACATTCGCAAACGTTCGAATAAAAAATCAGATTGCTACAAAAGAAGGTGGATTTACAACCTTCTTGCCTACAGGCGAAGAAATGTTTGTGTATGATGCGGCAATGAAATACAAAGAGACAAAAACACCATTAGTAGTATTAACTGGAAAAGAATACGGAAGTGGATCTTCTCGTGACTGGGCTGCAAAAGGAACAATCTTACTGGGAATTAAAGCGGTTATTGCCGAAAGTTATGAGCGTATTCACCGAAGTAATCTTGTAGGAATGGGCGTTTTGCCGTTGCAATATCTTCCGGGAGAAACCGCTGCAAGTCTAGGCTTAACCGGAACTGAGATCTTCTCAATAACCGGACTTGAAGCAAACTTAAAACCTCTCAAAGAAGTAGATGTACGAGCAGAAAAAGAAGATGGAACTCAAATAACTTTTAAAGCGGTCGCTCGAATGGACTCTGCAATAGAAATAGAATATTACCGCAATGGCGGAATTCTACAATATGTTCTGAGACAATTTCTAAAAAAATAAATATTAGAATTGCTTTAAAAAAAATAGCCTCCGCAAAAAACGGAGGCTATTTCATTTATATAAAAATCGAGGTTTAAACAACAACCTCATCAACATCGATATCTTGACGTTTTAATATTCCTTTTACAACAACAGCGTAGTAGATTAAATATCCAAAACCAATGAGAGGAATAATATATGACATCTGAATTCCTACTCCAGCAATGTCGGAAAGTTTTCCTTGAATCGGCGGAATAATTCCTCCACCAAGAATCATCATTACTAAAAATGCCGAACCTTGTGCGGTATATTTTCCTAAGCCTAAAAGAGCAAGGCTAAAAATTGCTGGCCACATAATACTACAAGCCAATCCGCCAGCAAGTATTGCATAAATCGCCACAACACCTTCGGTCATAAGACCAATTGCAATAGCAATAGCTCCAAGAATTGCAAAAACCATCAATGTTCTTGCAGGCTTATCCTTGCATAAAAACATTGCAATTATTTGAATAAACACACAGAAAACATAATAATACAGAGGAGTCATATCCTTATTCGCTAGGGTATTTACTCCCAAGATAACCCCAAAGGCAATAAGTGGTACAACAATGAGTGCAATAGTTCTTTTGGCTCCCGTCAAATTAAAAACACTAATTGCACCAGCCCATCTACCAATCATTAGACTTCCCCAATACATAGAAACATAAGGTGCAATATCTGATGACGGATGCGAACCAAATTCTGGAAGCTTCAACAACTCGCCAAGATTACTTCCTATGGCTACTTCTACTCCAACATAAGTAAATATAGCGAGCATCCCCAATACCAATTGTGGATATTGCATTGCACCCCAACCTTCGGGTTTGGTTTTGGCCCGACCATTTGCGTATAAAAGGCCGCCAACAACTACTACAAGTGCACCGACAAGCCACAGCATTCGTTGCTTTTCTAGTGGATGACTTATTGCTGCTATTTCGTCGTTATTTTTCTGGATATTTTCTGTCACTCCGTGAGAAGTCGTAATTGATCTACTTGGTGTAGATAAGTCTGTTGTTGTTTCGGCAAGCAGAATATTTTCGGCTTCAAGCCTTTCAATTGCAATTGCTGCATCGCTTTTATAACTTAAAAAAACTGGAGCAAAAGCAAGAACAAGTAAAACCGTCATTACAATTAAAGTTTTTAATGCTTTATTCGCTTTCTCTATCGGCTCATCATAAATAGTAGCAGGAACTTTTTTCGAAAACCAAAACATTGCCGCTGCTGCCACAAATAACAATCCAACGCCAATATAAAGAATTACAACTTTATCTAGCGGAAGTGCTGCAATCTGATCATCGCTCACAGTTGCAGTTGTACCAAACAATGCAAATGCAACTACAAGTGGGCCGATTGTCGTTCCGAAGGAATTAATTCCTCCACCTAAATTTACCCGGCTTGCACCAGTTTTAGGATCGCCTAATAAAATAGCAAAAGGATTGGCGGCTGTTTGCTGAAGTGAAAAACCTAGTGCAACAATAAAAAGTCCAACCAGCATTCCAGTATAAAGATTTGCCTCAACCGCGATAATCATTGCTCCCGCTCCCACCGCCGAGAATAGTAATCCGTAGACAATACTCTTTTTATAACCCCATTTGCCAACAAGATCTTTTCCGCTGAGAGCGCCAAAGGCAAACAGAATTAAGGCTCCGAGATAATATGCGGTGTAGAATGCAAAATCAATTAACTGCGACTGAAACTGATCTAAGGAGAAATATGATTTGCAGAAAGGTATAAAGATGCTGTTTCCCGCGGCTATAAATCCCCAAAAGAAAAACACTGTAATTAGCGTATAAAGTGCGGGATAATTAGTTTTTATTGGCGTATTCTCCATGTAATTGTGATATTATTTCTTTAGGTCGTTCAATTGAATCGGTGCTAAAAATAAAATAAAATTATGACTATTGACTATTAATTGAATTAATAATCGTCCGGCTCCACATGTATGAGAATATTGCTAATTTCTGGAAGCTGCTCCTGCAGTCTGTCCTGTAGTTTATGCGCTAATTCGTGTCCCGCACGCACTGAGATTGTGGCGTCTACTACGGCGTGTAAATCAACCTGATAGGACATTCCTGTTTTTCGAACATAACACTTTTCTGTATATTTAATTCCTGGAACTAGGAGGGAAATTTCTCGAATTTGTTCGGTAAGATCGTTATGCAAATCTTCATCCATAATTTCGGCAAGCGCAGGTCTGAAGATTAGGTAGCAGTTGTAAAGTATAAATCCTGATGCAAATAATGCCGCCCAATCATCAGCGGTCTCATATCCAGGTCCCATAAATAACGCAATCGAAATTCCGATAAATGCTGCAACCGATGTAATTGCGTCACTTCTATGATGCCAAGCATCGGCTTTGAGCGCAGAGCTTTTGGTTTCGATACTTCTTTTAAGTACGATTCTATATGAAATCTCTTTCCATAGAATTATGGCGGCCAAGACATATAAAGTCCAAGATTTAGGAAGTGCGTGCGGGGTATTTATATTTTCAATACTGTGGTAAGCGATTACGATAGCAGAGAAAATCAAAAATCCGACTACTAGAAAAGTAACAAGTGGCTCTGCCCGCCCGTGGCCATAAGGATGATTTTCATCGGCGGGTCTGCTTGCATATTTGATTCCGAATAAAACCAGTATAGAAGCAAAAATATCAGTAGTAGACTCGATAGCATCTGCAACAAGCGCATAAGAATTTCCAAAAATACCAGCAAAACCCTTTATAACTGCCAAACAAATATTGCCTACAATACTAAAGTAGGTAGCTTTTATCGCTTTTTTTTTATTTGATGCAAGTTTTTCTGAAGGACGCATGCTGTGATTTTTGGTGGTCAAAATAATAACAAAGGTATTTTATATTACAAAACAGCCTCCGAAATGGGAGGCTGTTTTTCAAAAATTTTATTCAACGTAGCTTTGCAAGTATTTAAAACGCTCGGTAAGCTGTCCGTTTTCGGTCATTTTTGCTCTTTGCAAAATTCCATCTTTATCGCCGTTAAAGAACGATGGAATAACGTGTTCCATAAACATTTCGCCAAAACCTTCGCTTGCATCTTTTGGCAATTCGCAAGGAAGATTATCCACCGCCATTACGACAATTGCACTCGGATGAAAAATATCTACTTCTTTATGTTCAGCAGGAAGGTAACCGTAAATAGGTTCAGCAATTGTCGATGCTCTTAGGGTACTTTCGATAGGGCCACCAACATCACAAGAAACGTCTGCTATTACGCGAATTTTATTGTCTTTGGACATCAGCATTTCTCTTGAAAGAATTACAGGCGAATCATTTCCAGCAAAGTGTCCTGCCATAAAAATATTGCTGACTTTTGAGAAGCGCTCAAAGTCCGATGTATATTCTGTGGGATGATCGTAGAAATCGTATTTCTCAGATGGCTTTCCGTCTTTGCGTTTGCTATAATCTAAAACGGTAATTTGACAATAGACAGGATCTGAATAATTCTTAGTCAAATAATTCTCAACAGATACTTTTTTGATTTTCATCGCATCAAGCATCTCTGTAATTCCGTTTCCAACTTTTCCGTTTCCAGTAACCACAATTTTTATTGGTGGCAAGGTGATTCTCTTCAATCGAATGATAAGATCTTCGCGGTGCTGTAGCGTTTCGGCTTTTGGCAATTTGAAAAGACCATATTTTATTCCGAAAGCTCTTATTCCATTATACATTCCGACGATTCCTGCATAGCGACCAAAGCCAATAAGTCTTTTGAAATTCTCATCGACAATTGTCTCATGATCGTAAAGCTCAATATTTTTATGAAGAATGGCTTGCAGTAGTGCTTTGTTATAAGGCTGCTTTTTTATGGTATGCGAAAAGAAGAAATATTTTTTGTTTGGAATTAAAGCCTCTACGGGAACTTCCTTTACTCCAAAAAGCACATCACAATCAGTCATATCAGTATCAACTTCAATACCTGAATTTGCATATTCTGAATCGGGAAAAATACGTATATCTGAAGTTTCTACTTTTATTTCTGCTTCAGGATGTTCTTTCTGTAATCGAACCAATTCGTCCGGAGTAAATACTACTCTTCTATCCGGCGGAGTTTTTCTTTCTTTAATTATACCAAATTTCATCGTCGCTCAAATTTATTTTAATGATTCCAAAAGTAAGGAAAAAAGCAGAGGAATCGAAAGATTCCTCAAATCTAAATAATGGAAAAATCTAAAAAAGCGAAATGAATGAGGAAGCGAAAAAAGCGAAGGAATGAGTCGTTCAACAGTCATTTTCGTAAATTGGATTCATCGCTAGCACGAGCGTCCCGCTCGTGACCGTCAACTGAATATAGCGTAAGTTATATAGTGAGATATAATCTTTTTGACCTCTAGCAATACATAAAGTATATAAAATTGTCTCTTTTATTTTTACTATGATTTTTTTTTTGACAAAAAATATAAAATTTTTGAGCTTCCCTTCTACGCTACATTTAATATCAAGTATTAGCATTATGCTTTAAATTGATAGTGAGCACCAGCGAGACGCCCGCGCTAGCGAGAGTAATCTGCTTTGCGCATAGCACTGGATAAACTATAATAAAATTGTTTTTTTTATTATTACCAATAATTTTTTGAACAAAATTAAAATATCTGAAGTTCTCTTCTCTTCTCTTCTCTTCTCTTCTCTCCAAGACATAATATTAACCAATTGTAATATGCTTTAAATACATAGTGGGCACGAGCGAGACGCTCGCGCTAGCATGAGGGATTATCTCATCGACTGATATTTATATTAGTATTCGATAAATTTAATTTGCAACGCCATCCTTTGATGCCTTCTTCTCCTTTATTCGAGTTGTCAAAGAACGATTCTAACTCCCCCTCCTCGGTCAAGGAGCTTGTCGAAGTGTCGGAGGGGACTCGGGGGAGGATGGCTTCGGACTCGCCCAAAAAAACAAAAAACATCTTTTAAAACTCAAAATCTCTTCTTCCATTTACTTTTTTGTATCCAAGGAATTTTATTTGAAACGGCATCCTTTCACTTTCTTTTCTTTTCAATGTTGTAGAAGAACGATTTGAGCTCCACCTCCTTCGGAGGGGGTTGGGGGGAGGAACATTTAACAATCCTTAACAAGCTCAAAAAGTCTCTCGTAAGAAGATTTTTTTATATTTGCTATCCTAAGATTTATTTGATGACCTTTTTATACAAGCCTCCCCTACTTTTATTTACTTTTCTACTCATATTCACTTCTTGCGGCAAGAAGGAAAAAAAGAATTTTGATACTACAACAGATCCTGTTGATACATTTGTAAAATTTACAGCCTACAAGCCTGAAAAGCAAAGGCCGAGCGCTCTCAATCATAAGAAAAGCGAAATCCAGCATTTTTATGACAAGGTCTGGAGTGCAAAATCCAATAGTACGATTTCGTTTCTAGTAGCCGAAAAAGGAAAAATAATCTTTGAAGATTATCAAGGATTTTCAAATAAAAAAGAAGACGAAAAGATCAACAAGAATACAGCAATGCACTTGGCATCAGTATCAAAAGTGATTACAGCGGCGGCAATATTAAAACTTGTTGACGCAAAAAAAATCACCCTTGATCAAGAAGTTCGCACCATCTTAAAGGACTTTCCTTATGCCGATATAACGGTAGAAACGCTTCTGAACCATAGAAGTGGATTGCAAAATTACGCCTATGTGTGCGATGACAGAAAAATTTGGGATCATCGCGTCACAATGACCAATCAAGATATTCTGGACGTTTTTAATAAGGAGAACACGAAACTAGCAAGCAAACCAGATACAAGATTTGCATATTGCAATACCAATTATGCCGTGTTGGCCCTGATTATCGAGAAAATTACTGGACTGCCTTATCCTCAAGCGATGGAACGAATGATTTTTAAACCTTTGGGAATGAAAAACACCTTTGTTTTTGATATAAATGAGGACAAAGACAGAGTGTCAGTTTCGTACAAAAACAATTACCAAATTGTTCCTTTTGATTTCCTTGACGGAATTTATGGCGACAAAAACATCTATTCTACCCCTCGAGATTTGCTGAAATTTAATTTAGCATCGCAAGGTCCAGATTTTCTAAGTAAGGAATTGACGGAAAAAGTGCTGAAAGGGTATAGCTACGAAAGCAAAGGAATTCGCAATTACGGATTGGGAATTCGCATTATCGAATGGGACAGCGGCGAGCGATTTTACTAACACAATGTGTGGTTGCACGGCAATACCTCCTCTTATGACAGTCTCAAAAAAGAAGGCGTGACCATGATTGCATTGTCTAATAAATACAGCACAAAGCCTTATCTGATTCGGAAATTGTCTCCATTATTTGGCACATATCCATTTCCTAAGGATCACAAAGATTAGTTTGGATATCGCATTGCTATTCAAAAAATCGGCATTATCTTTGCACTATAATTAAACACATTGCTAGATTGATATTTGGCAATATTACTGGGGTCGACTGGTTTTGACAGCGAGTCGAATTGATTAGTAAGCACGTCGAGAAGGGAGCGATTCTCGTAAATAAAACGTTTCAACACTTTTACACGGCGAAGATAACTACGCTTTAGCTGCATAATCCGAATTATAGTACGATTACGCCACGTCTCTATCAGATAGAGAAGCTGGATTCTCCTTGAAAGCCTTGGTTTGTGGCGTTCAGTTCAGGGGAACCGTAAAAATAGACCTAGATTTCCGCAATCTTTGGGCGGATTTCAAAACTAAAGAAGATAAGAACTTCGTGGCTGTTTCTGGCCTAGCGATGTTACGAAAAACCAATCAGGAAATAAACGTGTAGAAAGCTCTTTAATTGCTTGTTTGGACGGGAGTTCGATTCTCCCCGACTCCACAAAAACCCTTGCAGATCGC
>JBBSRP010000040.1:0-17215 GCA_038242935.1 Flavobacteriales bacterium | reverse complement strand
TGTTCGTTCAGTCACAGATTTGCCGCCAGCTTCCTTCAGATTCTTCCTCACGAAAGACACCCTTGCTCTTGGCTAACGATTCCCATTGGCAGGCTCGTTCGGGACTTGCACCCTATAGATATATGGTATGCGTAGCGCACATTAAAAAAGTCCGACAGAAATTATTTTGTCGGACTTTTTTTGTGGCTTTATATTAGTATTAGAAATATTCGGTACACATTTAAATGTATTAGGTTTTTTAACCATACCGATTATTTTCGTTTTTTTAAATATTTAGATTCTTTAGATTCTCTAGATTTTCTCCAATCTTACAATTTTTCAATCTTTCAATCTTTCAATCTTTCAATTCTTCCTTTGCGTGAGGGACAGTAGTGGAAATCCTTTCTTGTGGCTTTGCGGAGCAAAAGCTACATGAAAGATTGGGAACGGATTGCCCGACCCGAGCCTCCGCGATACTGAAATTGAGCACAAAACGTTCTGGCGACGGGGCACGCCCAAAAAAAACTTAAAGCAAAAAAAAACCTGCTCAACTTAATGAACAGGCTTTGGATATTGTAGTCTAAACTGAAATTAGAATTTGTACATCAAACCAATAGTTGGTGTAGCAAAAATATTGTTTAATACGTTTAAGTTACCGTTGAATTCTGTTTGCGCTTTTGCACCATCAACATCTACTTTTGAAGTACCGTAAGATAATACGTCTGCAAGTGTGAAAGAAACCGCAACACTTGGAGTCAAAAAGTAGTTCATACCTACAGAAAGACCAACACCGATAGTGTTTACGTCATCTTCTTTTGTAGTATTTAGTGGAGTTGTAACTTCACCTTTGGCAGTCTGGTATCCTACACCTAGTTCTCCGTAAGTTTTGAAACGCTCACCTAGCTCAAGAAAGTAGTATCTACCGAATACTCCAATTGATACATTGTTTGCTTTTGCTTCAGTGTTAAGGTAATCATTTGTAGTTTTTGCTGAACCAATTCCTAGTTCAACTCCAACCATTGTTTTGTCTGTTACGAACAAGCCTGCTTTAGGAGTGAATCCTAATGTAGATGTTTTTACTTCTGTATTTTTGTTATTTGTTGTTCCAAATTGAAGAGCTCCTTCAACAACAATGTCTCCTTTTGAGAAACCGAAATTTTGTGCATTTTCAATTTCTTGTGCATTTGCAAATCCGAAAGCGAATACTGCTGCAACTGATAAAACAATCTTTTTCATAATGTGTTAGTTTGTATATTACGGCACAAAAGTAAACAACATTAATAGTTTGAAATGTGAAAAAATTGTCAAAATACGGATTTGGCAGATTAATAGTTTACAATTCACTCACAATTAACCTGTTACAGATTATAATTATTAGATTAGACCGACAAAAAATTATAACTCTGTTAACAATTGAAGTGATTATTTTCAGGTTTCGGATAGTCGTTGACGTTGCTAAATAAAAAAAAGTGCAACTAATAGTCAGATTAAGCTCGGGATTTTACTCCTGCTGCATCTGAATATTTGCTGCACTTAAAAAGGGTAGGTGAAATTATCTAGAACTTATAAGCTGCTCCAACTCCGAATGATCCAAATGAATCCTCATCTCCAATTCCTTTATAAGCAATGAATACTTCAAAAGGCATAAAATCATATCCTACTTTTGGCTGATAGTATAAACCTCCGTTATAATTTAAATCTCCTACATAAAACGCGTATCCGAGATCAAGACCAACAAAGAAATTTTCGGTAAGACTGTAGCGAGCTGCAGCCGCTAGGGGAATATATCCAACGTCTTTACCTTTTTCTTTTACTATTTGAGATATTCCTGGCATACCTGCAAATGGTGGAATGTATGTTTCGTACTCAAAATTTTTACCGCCATAGTTTGTATACCCAGAAGCAATTCCTAATGAAAAGCTTTCTGCTACAGGAAACATATATGCTAAATCGACTCCATAGTTAATACTAGTAAAGTCTTTTGCATCTCCCATAGGGATTCCAAGATGTAGTCCTAGTGCAAACCCAGGTTCTTGTGCATTCGCTGCTCCAAATGTAAAAAGAGCAGCTACTGAAAATAAAATTTTTCTCATAATATTGATATTTAAGGTTAAAACCAAATATATCGTTAATATTTAGAATAAAAGAATTGAAGTACAATAATTATTAACATAGTAATAAACTATATGTAAAATGCGCAACTAGAAATGGTAATTATATAAGCAGATATATAGTTCTACACTTATCTTTACATAAATAAAACCTTACATTATGAAAAAGATAATTTTAGCATTAATTGCAATTGTTGGTATCAGTGCAACTTCTCAAGCGCAGCTATTAAAAATAGGTGTTAAAGCAGGTCCAAATTTTTCTAACTTTAGCGGAGGAATAAGTGATATTAATTATAAATCTCGAACTAGCTTGCACGCTGGACTAGTAGCGGAACTTAAATTATTGGAAAATTTTTCTGTTCAGCCCGAACTTTTATATTCTTCTCAAGGTGCCAAAGTTGACGGTTTAGGTGACTTTAATCTTGACTATATTTCACTACCTGTAATGGCTAAATTTTATCTTTTAACAGATAAATTGAGTCTTGAGGCAGGCCCACAATTTTCCTTTCTTGTAAACGATCCAAAAAGTGCTTTCGAAAATGAAGATTTTGATTTTGGGGTTGCAGGTGGATTAGGTCTTAATTTGACAAAAAATATTTTTATTCAAGCACGTTATGTTGTTGGACTTTCAGAAGTATCAAAATACGCAGAAGTTAAGAATTCAACTTTTCAGCTATCTGCTGGATTTATGTTTTAATACAACTTAAAACGCTTAAAAAACCATTCATAATCGAATGGTTTTTTTATTTATATTGGCTTCCGATTTAAGTCTACAAATTCACTCCTATATATATGAAGATTGCGATTATTAATGGCCCTAATTTGAACCTACTTGGCAAGAGAGAGCCCGAAATTTACGGAGCCAATAACTTCGAAGAATATTTAGGGGAACTACAAAAAAAATACCCCGAAGTTGATATCGTATTCTATCAAAGCAACATTGAAGGTGAACTAATATCGAAAATTCAAGAAATGGGTTTTGAATATGACGGGATAATATTGAATGCTGCCGCCTATACGCACACATCTGTGGGAATTGCCGACGCTGTAAAAGCGATAACGACACCTGTTGTAGAAGTCCATATTTCTAATATTTATGCAAGAGAAAATTTCAGGCATTCTTCTTTTATTGCTGCGTATGCGAAGGGCGTAATAACGGGATTTGGACTTAAGAGTTATGAACTTGCATTGCAATCATTTTTATAAAAAACACCACACAGCAGTTAACACTAATCAATGTATGAAGAATTTTTTACTCGCAATTCTGCTTCTTAGTAGCACTTTGTTTTTTGGACAAATAAGAGGAACAGTTACTCAGAAAAATGGACAGCCTTTGCCATTTGTAAATATTTTATTAGAAAACACTTATGTCGCAACAAGCAGCAACGCTGACGGCGTTTATGAATTGCCAGTGACAACCACAGGAAAACATACGGTAGTTTTTCAGTATTTAGGTTTTAAAGCAAAGAAAGTACCAGTTACAATAACCTCATTTCCACATACTCTAAATGTGTCAATGCAAGAAGAGCAATTTGATCTAAGTGAAGTTATAATAAATCCTGCTGCAAATCCTGCAATAGAAATTATAAAGAACGCAATCGCGGCAAGAAAAGAAAATTCTGAAAAGACGCAGCGATTTACTGCCGATTTTTACTCGCGAGGAATATTTAAAGTAAAAAATGTTCCAAAAAAGATTTTAGGACAAAAGCTTGACGTATTCGATGAAGTATTAGATTCAACAAGAAGCGGAATATTATATTTATCAGAAACAATTTCGAAAATAAAATATCAGAAACCCGATGAAATGACTGAAACTATTATTGCTAGTAAAGTGAGCGGCGATGATAGAGGTTTTAGTTTTAACAGTGCGGCATCGGCAAATTTTGATTTTTACGAAAATACGATCGCATTTGGTATTCCTGCAATTTCTCCTATCGCAAACAATGCTTTTAGCTATTATCAATATAAATATGGAGGATCATTTTTTGACGAAAATGATAAGCAAATTCATAAGATTGAAGTTATTGCCAAGCGTAAAGAAGAGCCAGCGATGGAAGGATTTGTTTATATTGTAGATAACAGTTGGGCACTTTACGGTATAGATCTTACGGTGAGAGGAAGTCAGATTCAAGTTGCTGCACTTGACGAACTTCATATCGTGCAGAACTTTAATTACAATTCGGGAAATAAATTATGGGTAAAGAATGCTCAGACTTTGGACTTTATGGCAGGAATTTTTCAAATTAAATTCTCAGGAAGATTTACTTACGTATATAGCAACTTTGAATTTCCTGATAACTTTGCAAAAAAAACGTTTACAAAAGAGGTGTTAAACTTTGCAGACAATGCTAATAAGAAAGATGATGAATTCTGGAACACAATCAGACCTGTGCCGTTAACAGAAGAAGAATCAAATGATTATGTGGTAAAAGACGAGCTACAAACAAAACGTGAATCTCAGACATATTTAGATTCTGTAGATCACGTTGGCAACAAATTTAAAATTTTTGATATAATTACTGGTTACTCACATCGAAATTCCTTTCTAAACAACACCTATAAGTATGACGGCATATTATTAGGGCTAGCATTTAATACGGTTCAGGGTTATAATTTGTCTACAGGAGTATCTTTTACCCATCGCAATCCTGACGAATTTACATACACTACAATCGGTGCGAAAATGAATTACGGATTTGCCGAAGATCGCTTTAGAGCAGAAGGTTATATCAAAAGATTATTTAATAATACCAGCAAACGTACAGTAACGTTGAGCGGTGGTAACACGATTGAACAATTTAATGAAAGTAAACCTATCAGCAGAATACTAAACAGTATTGCCACCTCCTTTTTCAAAAATAATTACATGAAACTGTATGATAAAACATACGGTAGAATTGAATATTCAGAAGAAGTAGTAAACGGAATTAAACTTGATGTTGGCGGAGAATATTCACGAAGACATCAGTTGTTTAATAATACCGATAAATCTATTATTAGAAACAACGACGGATTTACATCTAATAATCCACTAAATCCTACTGATTTTACAACTCCATTTTTTGAACCTCATCAATTGGCTATTGCAAAAATAGGCGCAACATTTAGGTTTGGTCAGCAGTATTGGACTCGTCCTGATGGAAAATTTAATATTCCAAATGATAATTTCCCAATTCTTTATATTGGTTATAAAAAAGGGTTCGCTGGAACACAAAAAAAATATGAGTTTGACTATATACAAGCAAATATGATGTATGATTTAAAAATGGGAAACAAGGGTCTTTTAGGCATAAATGTAAAAGGTGGAAAGTTTTTTAACTCAGAAGGAATTTCGTTTGTCGATTATAAACACTTCAACGGAAATCAAACTCATGTTGCGCAAGCAGACAGATATTTGAATGTCTTTAACCTTCTACCTTATTATGAAAGCAGCACTAATGATGAGTTTGTAGAATTGCATGCAGAGTATAGCGACAATGGTTTTATCATCAATAAAATCCCATTACTCAATAAACTAGAAGCACCGTTAGTTTTTGGATTCCACAGTTTAATATTACCTACGCAAAAACCTTATTTAGAGTATTCTGTTGGACTGGATAAGCTAGGTTTTGGAAAATTTAAAATCTTTAGATTGGATTATGTTAGATCTTATAAAGACGGTAATAGTACGGACGGAATTATCTTAGGTATTAAGATTTTAAATATACTTGATTAATTTTCGCTTACGCTAAAGTTAAAATGTTTCATTCATTCTCATTTGCTAAGCAGAAGAATCAATTCTTATATTTATTTTTCGTTATATTTGTTAACATAAACTTAACTACATAACTATAATGACGAAAAAATTACTTTGTTTTTTAGCGGTTTTGGCAACTAGCGCATTGAGTTTCGCTCAATGTGTCAGCACTCCCATCCCAAAAACAGCATGGACCATTCACTCCTTCGACACTCAGGAAACTGTAGGAGAAGGCGCTAATAATGGAAAGGCGATTCATGCAATTGATAATGATTTTGCTACCTTCTGGCACACAAAGTGGAAGGATGTTACGCCAACATATCCTCATGAAATAGCAGTAAATCTTGGACAGCTATATCCAGTAAACGGAGTTACTATCAAATCTAGAATTGATTACAATGATTCTAAGCCAAAGACGTACGAGCTTTTTTTAAGTACAAATGGTACTACATGGACAAGTGCTCAATCTGCTGGAGATTTTGAATATCCGGACACAAACGCAAATGGTCAAGAGGCAACTGCTTCTTTTGGCGCAATCAGTGCGCAGTATATCAAAATGGTTTTCACTTCTAATTATAACAATAATGCAAATATTGCGATATCTGAAATTTCTGCAACTCAAATTTCGGGTGCTGGAACAGAATGTGTCGCTACAGGTCAAACAAATCAATTAATGTCATTTGCTGCACCTGCAAAGAAATATACTACTGACACTGCTTTCACTTTAAATGCAACTATAAATACATCTCTTCCTATTGTATATTCTGTTGTAAGTGGACCAGCAACAATTTCTGGATCAACTGTAACTCTTACAGGTACTGCTGGAAATGTAGTTGTAAAAGCTTCACAAGCAGGAAACACAACTTATTACGCCAAGGAAATTTCCAGAACTTTTCAAGTTGTAGATCTTACGTCTATTGCTCCAGCTGTTTTTAGCCGTCTTACTGCTGAAACAAATATCCACATGCCAGAATTAAAACCATATTTGCTTTACGCAAATGGCGAGATAGACGAAGCACAAGCTTTGACTGTTGATACTATTGAGTTTTTGGTTGATGGTATATTAGTGCCGTCGCACTTTAGCCAAGGTTCATTTAAAGCTTGGTGGACACCTGCAACTTATGGAAGTCATTCTGTAGAAATGAGAGCAACTGCTTCAAATGGAGTTATAACTTCTAAAACTGTGACGGTAACGGTAGACAATGTGATGGCTACAACAAATGTTCAAACATTTGATGATGCGGTTATCGACTTTGGAACAATTGGATCTCAATGGTACTACGGAACTTATATTTTGCCTCAGTCTGTGAGCACATTCAACCAGATCGTCGCTAATTTTTCTGTAAGCTGTCCAAACGTGCCTGGAGGTTGTGATGACTGGGATAGACTTGCATGGGTACAAATTAAAAATCCAGAAGGTCAGTGGGTTGAACTTTTTAGATATATTACTCCGTATGGAGTTGCTTGTAATCATACAATCGACGTAACAGATTACGAATCACTGCTTCAAGGCGAGGTTGAATTTAGAATGTTTATCGAAACTTGGGGATCAGGTGGATGGAAATTAAACTTAGATTTAGACTATACTCAAGGTACTCCTACTTACGCTTATACTTCTGTAGAAGAAGTTTGGCAAGGTAACTTCAACTTTGGAGATATGTCAAACTTGCAGCCAGTACCTCAAAAATCAATTTCGATTCCTAGTAATACTGAATCAGCATCTTTCAGACTTGTAACAACTGGTCACGGCTGGGGAGCAAATAATACAGGTAATGCAGCAGAATTTTACAATGCTAAACATAAACTAAAAGTTGATGGAAACGATACATTTACACAACATTTGTGGACATTATGTAATCCAAATCCTGATAGCTGCACTGGCCAGTATGGTACATGGCAGTATAATCGTGCTGGATGGTGTCCAGGAAGTATTCCTTCTCCCTATTTCTACGATATAACTCCATTTATTAATAATCATACTTTTACATTTGATTATCAGTTTAAAACTACCTACAAAGATCTTTGTAATGCTAGTAATCCTGCTTGTATTACAGGTACTACATGTGCTGATTGTAATGATGGTTACAATCCATTCTACAGAGTTGGTGGTTATATGATCTACAGAGGAAATTCGCCTGTAGAAACTCTAGGACAATACGCTCCTGTTGCAGAAAATACGGGAATTGCAGTTTACCCAAATACAAACAGCGGAATCTTCAATATTAAATTGAATAACTCAATGGAGCAATTTGTTGTAAACATCTTTAATGTTTCTGGTCAAAGTATCAAAACATACCACTTTAGAGATGCTGATCAACTTAATGCTTATCAATTTAATCTAAGTAATGTTGCCAAGGGAACATACTTTATCAAAGTTTACAATCAAACTACTTCAACAACATCAAAAGTGTTGATCAAGTAATTCTTGAAAATTTAGATCAAAAAAATCCCGAAATTAATGTTTCGGGTTTTTTGTTTTATATATATATAGGCAATGGAAAAATTTGCTACAAATATCTTTAATGTCTAAAGCCAGAGTGTAAAGATTAACCATTTTAGAGATGCTGAACAGTTTAATGCATTTTAGTCTACTCTAAGTAAATTTGCAAAAGGAACTTACTTTATTTAGGTCTACAATCACACTACTTCAACAACATCAAAAGTGTTGATCAAGTAAATCTTGAAAATTTAGATTAAAAAAAATCCCGAAATTATATTTCGGGATTTTTATTTTATAAAATAAAGTAAATTTATTCTCTTGTGATCTTCGCGCCCAAAGCACGCAGACGTTCGTCGATATTCTCATATCCTCTATCAATCTGTTCAATATTCTGGATAGTACTAATACCTTTTGCAGAAAGTGCAGCAATTAATAATGAGATTCCCGCACGTATATCTGGTGATGTCATTGATGTTGCTTTAAGCTCTGATTTAAAATCATGGCCAATAACTACAGCTCGGTGTGGATCGCATAGAATAATTTTTGCGCCCATATCAATTAATTTATCTGTAAAAAACAATCTACTTTCAAACATCTTTTGGTGAATCAGAACTTCTCCTTTTGCCTGACACGCCACGACAAGAACAATACTCAAAAGATCAGGAGTGAATCCTGGCCATGGCGAATCTGAAACTGTCAAGATCGATCCGTCAATATCCGATTGTATAGTATAATTTTCATGAGTAGGAATATAAATATCATCTCCTCTTTTCTCCAGCGTAATTCCAAGTTTTCTAAAAACGGTGGGAATCTGTCCTAAATTTTCCCAACTAACATTTTTTATAGTGATTTCACTTCTAGTCATTGCTGCAAGTCCGATCCAAGATCCAATTTCAATCATATCTGGAAGGATTCTGTGCTCGCAACCATGAAGACTTTCCACACCTTCGATAATAAGTAAATTTGAACCAATGCCCTTAATACTCGCACCCATCGCATTCAACATTTTGCAAAGCTGTTGCAGATAAGGTTCACATGCGGCATTGTAAATCTGTGTAGTTCCTCTCGCAAGAACTGCCGCCATTACAATATTTGCTGTGCCCGTTACACTCGCTTCGTCCAGTAACATTGAGGCTCCTGTAAGACCGTTTGGCGCTTCTACCCCATAAAAATGATCTTCGCGATTATATCTAAAAGTAGCGCCCAGATTTATAAAACCTTCAAAGTGTGTATCTAATCTTCGACGACCTATTTTATCTCCTCCGGGTTTTGGTATATATCCTTTGCCACAACGCGCCAATAAAGGACCAATGATCATAATAGAACCACGCAAAGAGCCGCCTTCAGCTTTAAAAGCTTCAGTCTCTAGATATTTAATATCAATCTCATCAGCCTGAAAAGTAATTTTACCCTTTTCATGACGTTCAATCTTTACACCAAGATGCTCTAATAATGTCATTAGTTTATTAACATCAATGATATCTGGAATATTGCTTATCGTGACTTTTTCAGAGGTTAATAAGACTGCACATAAAATTTGAAGAGCTTCATTCTTAGCTCCTTGTGGTGTAATGTCACCTTTTAGGCGCACCCCTCCTTCTATTTTAAAAACTGCCATTATAAAGTTTTTGAATTTTGAATAATATACCTTCCGCAACTGCAATCAAAAAAATCCTTACTGCTTGCGAGGATTTATTTTATGAGTTGGGTTATGCGGCCTATTAGTCTTGGATATTTTTGGTTTCATTGTACTCGACGTCGGAGAAGTTTTGTTGCTCATTCTCTTATTCGTACGAAGTAAATCTGAAGAATTTAGAAGTTCTTCGCTGCTCTCAGTAAGATTGATTTTACCGTCAGATAATTCATAAAGATGCTCAAAAATCACATCATCTTTTACGGTATCCTTATTCCAGCTCAAATATGATTTTTTCATATGATTGGCAATCACCTTGACAAGTGCTGTTTTCATATCGCCATCGTCCCATTTATTAGCAACATCAATCATGTATTTGATATTATTACCATAAAAACGATATTTAGGAAAATTCTGAGGATATTCAAGTCTGTCAGGCCGAAGCTGCAATACTTCTCTTGATGGAATAGGATATGGAGAATCTACATCGATTTTAAAATTCGACATAATAAATAGCTGATCCCACAGTTTATGCTGAAAGTCCAAAACATCTCTAAGATGCGGATTCAAATTTCCCATTACCTGAATAATGTAGTTTGCCGTTTTATTACGCTGCTCACGATCTTCAATTGCAGAAGCCTGATCAATTAATTTTTGAAGGTGTCTTCCGTAATCGGGAATAATTAAGTGCGATCTTTCGGCATTGTATTCAAGGTGCTGAACAACATCTCCAGCGATCTCTTTTTGATACGTTTTAGTCATAAATATTTTTATAGCGATATAATGCCTTCTATAGTGGCAGCTTCTTTATATTTTTCAATTACTGCATCCGCACTCTTCATCTCAACATTCACTGACACACTAGTATAATTTTCATTTTTGGACTTCTTAGTCTGAATAACAGCTCCGAGGTCGTCGAAAATTTTTTGTACAGCCTCAGTTTTTTCTTCTGATGTAGGCACTATAAATTTGAAAAGATATTCAGACGGCCAGGTTGTGCTCTTCTCGAGTTCGCCTCTTAATCTTTCGAAAAATTCGTTTAATTTCTGATCCATAATTTTTATTATAAAAACAAATATACAAGTTTTTGCTCGGAAAATTAAATTTTATGAAGCCTTAAAAGTAATTATTCCCCAAAGCTTTACTAACAATAATGTTTCAAACAAGTTATTGATTTAGAAAAATCTAAATGATCTAAAAAATCAGAATGATGTAAAATATTGAAAAATTGAAGCTGGTGATACTGTTGATTGCAGAACATAACAATGTTATTGATTCAGATAAAATTTTCAGTTTCAAAATGTTTAAGTATTTTTGCAACTTATTTTTATTTACAGTGCAAAAACAATTAGTTGTTATAATCGGAGGTCCTGGAACAGGAAAGACTACAGTAATACAGGAATTATCAAAACGTGGATATTGCTGCTACGGCGAAATTTCGAGAGACATCACCTTAGAAGCAAAAAAACAGGGAATTGATCAACTGTTTCTAGAAAACCCTATGCTTTTTAGTGAATTACTGTTGGATGCACGAAAGGAGCAACATCAAAAAGCTTCTGCCGAACAACATGAGTTTGTATTTTTGGATAGAGGTATTCCAGATGTTTTGGCTTATATGCATTATATAGGAGATCCATATCCTTCATTTTTTGACGAAGCTTGCGCTCAACATCCTTATGCCAAAATATTTATTCTTCCGCCTTGGGAGGACATTTATAAAAGTGACGAGGCTCGATATGAAAATTTTGAACAAGCAACTTTAATTCATAAACACATCAGGGAAACCTACGAGAAATATGGGTATGAACTCATTGAAGTTCCCAAAGCCGACACCAATTCAAGAATAATGTTTATCTTAGACCTACTCTCTAAGTAAAACTATGAAGGAACCCTTAGAAATTTTAAAAGAATATTGGAACCATGATCACTTCCGACCCTATCAAAAAGAAATTATAGATAACATTCTTGACGGTCAGGATACTGTGGCGCTTTTACCCACAGGTGGCGGAAAATCTATTTGCTTCCAGATTCCTGCACTCCTACAAGATGGAATTTGTATTGTAATTTCGCCACTGATTGCCTTGATGAAGGATCAGGTAGATAACCTCAGCAAAAGAGGAATAAAAGCATTATCTATATCCGCCGGAATTTCATCTAATGACTTAAGCAATCTTTTTGATAATTGCCAATACGGAAATTATAAATTCCTTTATTTATCTCCCGAAAGATTACAATCTGCTTGGGTTATAGAGAGAATCCGCGCTCTCAATGTTTCGTTAATAGCCATTGACGAAGCGCATTGTGTCTCCCAGTGGGGACATGACTTTCGACCAGCGTTTCTTCAAATTTCAGTTTTAAAAGAAATTTTTCCTGACAAAACATTTGTGGCGCTTACCGCTTCCGCGAATGCCAGAGTCGAAAAAGACATCATAACTCAGTTGAAGCTTGACCAACCAACAATTTTTAGACAATCGTTTGCACGAAAAAATATTAGTTACAACGTATTAGAAGTTGAGGACAAGATTTATAATATTTCCAAAATATTAAAAAAATATCCTGATCCAACAATTATATACGTCCGCAATCGAAAGATGTGCATCGATGTTTCATCACAACTAAAGTTTTTAGGATTTACCGCTACTTATTTCCACGGGGGATTGAAAAACCGTGAGAAAGAGAAAAACATGAAGTCGTGGATGACCGAAGAAGCCCAAGTAATCGTTGCAACGAATGCTTTCGGGATGGGAATCGACAAAGCAAATGTGAGAACCGTTATTCACATGCAATATGCTGAAAATATCGAAAGTTATTATCAAGAAGCAGGACGAGCGGGACGAAATGGCGAACGTGCTTTTGCTGTAGTTCTATCAAGTCCGTCTGATAAACTGAATGCCGAAGGGCAATTTTTGAGTGTACTTCCAGATAAAGCATTTTTGCTAAAAGTTTATAATAAGCTCTGCAACTTCTTTCAGGTAGCTTATGGCGAATGTCCTTTAAATGAATTTACTTTTAATCTAAATAAATTCTGCCTGAGATATGACTTTCCGGTTCTAAAAACATACAACGCTCTTCAATTTTTAGACCGTGAAGGAGTGTTATCTCTCACAAAGGACTACTCTCAAAAAGTGTCACTTCAATTCTTGATTGAGAGTAAAGAAGTTTTGAGATACATAAGTATGCACCCTAGAGATGAGGCGGTCATACTTACTTTGCTCAGGACATATCCAGGTATTTACGAATATGCAGTAAAAGTAAATACTGACTTGGTTGCAAAGAAAACGCCCACTACAATTGCAGAAGTTGCACGTGTACTTACTGCACTAAACCTTAATGAAATAGCAGATTACACAGCACACGATAACGATTCGGCATTGTTATTTTTGGAGAATCGGGATGATGAGCATACTATCAATAGAGTTGCGAAGCATTTAAAAAGTCAAAACGAATTGAAGGTCGGCCAAATGGAAGCTTTTATCCATTATGTTACAGACAAAACGAATTGCAAAAGCAGAATTATCCTGAACTATTTTGATGAAAAAACAACTGAGAATTGTGGCATTTGTTCCTATTGCCGTGATCACGCTCATAAGCATAACCGTGACATTACAAATATCACATCAAAAATGCTTACACTTTTGCAAATTCAGGATTTTGATTCGAGAGAGCTTGAACGTCTATTAAAAATACCTGAATCAGATATTATTTCTGCCATTCATGAGTTACTAGAAAAAGAAACAATTGCACTTACAAACATCAACAAATACACTTTAAAAAAATAGATGGAAGCATTACGAATTATATTTATGGGTACTCCAGAATTTGCGGTAGGAATTCTAGACAGCATTTTACAAAACAATTATAATGTGGTTGCAGTAATTACAGCACCAGATCGACCAGCAGGTCGCGGACAGAAAATCAAATTCTCTGCTGTAAAAGAATTTGCAATACAAAAAGAGCTCCCTATTATACAACCTACAAATCTAAAAGACGAGGATTTTCTTGAAGAATTAAAATCTTATAATGCAAATCTTCAAATTGTGGTAGCATTCCGTATGCTTCCCGAAATTGTTTGGAAAATGCCATCATTAGGAACTTTCAATCTTCACGCTTCCTTACTTCCTCAATATAGAGGTGCCGCACCCATTAATTGGGCGTTGATTAACGGAGACAAAAAAACAGGAGTAACAACTTTTTTTATTGACAATAAAATAGATACTGGAGCAATTATTTTAAGTAAATCTCTACAAATTGCTGAAAATGAAAATGCAGGCGCACTGCACGATCGATTAATGATTTTGGGAAGTGAAGCAGTTGTAGAAACACTGGATCTAATTGCAAATGATAAAGTCACACTTACAGTTCAACCATTGGAAGGAAACTTATTAAAAACGGCTTATAAACTTAACAAAGAAAATACAAGAATTGATTGGAACCAGCCGGCATCGACAGTGTATAATTTAATAAGAGGACTTTCTCCGTATCCTTCTGCCTGGACAAAATTTGATGATGGTACTAAAGAATATGATGTAAAAATCTACGGAACTTCTATATCTGATGATGTTTTAGAGGGAAAAGTAGGCGAGATTAGAACCGATAAAAAGTCAATGTTTATTAAAAGTAAGGACGATTGGATCGAAATTTCATCAATTCAGTTCCCTGGAAAGAAGAGAATGGAGATAGAATCATTTTTAAATGGTCAAAAAATTATGCCTGACACTCGTGCTTACTAATATTTCATCTAGTATTAGCAAAACTTGTAAGATTTATTAACATTTCTGCTGACTTATCAACAAAAAAATCAAAAAAAGTGAAAAAGTGTTGTGTAGTAAGGAATTCCTATTAAATTTGTTATTATTAACTCAATGTATAACCAACAATAAAAAACTATTATTATGAATAAATCAGAATTAATCGATGCAATGGCTGCAGATGCAGGAATAAGCAAAGGTGCTGCAAAATTAGCTTTAGAGTCATTTTTGAGCAATGTTACTAGCACCTTGAAAGATGGTGGCAGAGTTTCACTTGTAGGTTTTGGATCTTGGTCAGTTTCTGCGAGAGCTGCTAGAGATGGTAGAAACCCTCAAACTGGTAAAGCAATTCAAATTGCTGCAAAAAATGTTGTAAAATTTAAAGGTGGTGCTGAATTAGATAATTCTGTTAACTCAAAGTAATTTAGCAATATAGCATACAAAGCCTTTTCATTTGAGAGGGCTTTTTTTTTATTTATTAGATTTTATTTGGTTTTAAAGAGGTTTTTTTGCTAAATTTAAATAAAAATTGTAGCAAAATGATATCAGAAATACTTAAAAAAGGACAATTGTTAATTGCAGAACCCTCTCTTTTAGGAGATACCTCTTTTAACAGATCTGTTATTCTACTTGCAGATCATAATAACGAAGGCTCCGTAGGGTTTATAATCAATAAACCTTTACGATATTGCATCAAAGATTTGGTGCCAGAAATTCATGCGAGTTTTAAAATTTACAATGGCGGCCCTGTAGAGCAAGACAATCTTTATTTTATTCACAACGTCCCAGATTTAATTCCCGAAAGCATCGAAATATCAAATGGGATATTTTGGGGTGGGGATTTTGAACTTACAGCAGAATTAATCAATAGTGGAGTAATCAAGAAAAATAATATTCGATTTTTCTTAGGGTATACTGGTTGGGACGCACAACAGATCGAAGATGAAATTCAAACTAACTCATGGATTATATCTGAAAACTTCTCGAAGAATAAAATTATTGGCAAATCTTCCAGCAACTTCTGGAAAGAAAAAATCCTTGAACTTGGTGGTGATTACCTCATTTGGTCAAATGCTCCAGAAAATCCAGTTTTAAACTAGTTTTAAACTTTCGTTTAAATCTTGAAGTAGCTTTGACGAAATAGTATTTCCATACTCCTTCTTGCGATACTTGGTAATAGGCTGAATTCCGCTTATAATATTTGTTATAAACAATTCGTCCGCCTTTTGTAGATCGAATGGAGAAATAACCCCTTCTACGACTTCTAATCCGTAATTGACCTTTTTTGTAAGCTTTAAAAGCTGCTTTCTGGTAATTCCATTAATACATCCTTCGTCCAGACTTGGAGTTATCAGCGTATTATCTTTCACCATAAACAGATTCCCATTTATAGCTTCAACAACATTCTTTTTCTCGTTGATAAGTAGGCAGTTTTGAAAATCATTTTCTTTAGCATAAATGCTTGCAACAGTATTAATGATTTTGTTGGTTGTCTTCAAAGTAGAAAGTAGCTGCGCTGTAATAGCAAAATCTTTATACAATTCTACTTCATATGGATTTTCGTTCAGTATATATTTGGCGGAAGCCAAAGAGCTCGCGGCAATAACATACGAAACTTCTCTCGACTGTGGCAAATACAATCCACCATCATTTCTGTACATTGTAATGCGCACTCTCGCACTTTCACTACAATTTGCAGCATCGGCAGTAAGCAGCAACTGAGCGTCGAAAAACTCCATTGTAAAGTTCTTAGGAATCTCCATACGCAGGATTCTCATCGAAGACATCAACCGAAAGTAGTGCTCCTCGAGAAGCATGACTTTTGAATCAGCAATTTTTATTGTTTCAAACACAGCGTCTCCATAAAGAAAACCTCTGTTATTTGTAGTTAATTGAGTTGTATCAGACTGAATAGTACCATTAAAATTGATCATAAAAAAACCCCGAATTTTGTTCGGGGCAAATATAAGTTTATTAAAACAATTTAGACAGATCCTATCACATGTTTTAAATCGGCAATTTGGTTTTCCCAAAGAAGTTTAGATTCTTCTATTTCATCTTCAAGAGCGTAGTCTATAACCATCAGAGAGACATCTTTTGTTATTTCATCTTCAAGTATGCGCAGCTCAAAATAAAATTCTGTGTCCTCATTATTATCGTCTACCCATTTAAATCGTACTTTCTCTCCAGATTTTTTTGATGACAAACGTGCTTTCTCTTCCGAGTCGTTCCAAATAAAAGTGAAAAATTCACCTCTTGAATTTACATTGTCTGCAAACCATTCGCTTAATCCTGACGGTGTAGAGATATATTGGTATAGTAATGCCGGCGAAGAATTCACCGAAAATTCTATTTCATAACGTTGTTTGCCTTCCATGTGTTCAATTTTTTCGGAAATATATACAATATTCAACCAACAAAAAAACCTTTTGAAAAAAAATAATATTTATTTAAAATATGCTTGCACCTTCTAATTTTAGTTCTATATTTGCACCCGAATAATTATTGACAATAGGTCAATAAAATGGCGAGGTAGCTCAGTCGGTTAGAGCGCAGGATTCATAACCC
>JBBSRP010000039.1:0-17330 GCA_038242935.1 Flavobacteriales bacterium | reverse complement strand
GGATATAATATGAATGACCCAAAGACTTACGAAAATATAATTAAGTCTATTACAAAAGCAGATTTGCAGAAATTTGCAAAAGAGTATTTTGATAAGAGTAGATCTTATGAAGTAGTGATTAAACCTGCGAAATAAGAAGATTAAAAGTTTAATTGAAAAAGGATTGCCGATTGGCAATCCTTTTTTTGTGGGGTAAAGAGAAAACTGTATAATGTAAATTGCAAAATTGTATACTGTATTTTGAGTTAGGACTTAGATATCTCATTTACTATCTCTACTTGCTCTTATAGAGATGACTAGTATGATCATTTTCTATCCGATAAATTCGAATATTTTCATTATTAACGTATGAAGCAATAACATTGGAGAATAGCAGTCTAAAAGATCGTTAATATCAGACTGGCTTTTCCAGTGGTGTACGTTAATTAGTCCACGAATGTTTCCCGCAGAACTTCTTTAACTTTTTTTGCACTCCTTTCCTGCGAGATGTCCCAAAATTTTTAAAATCTTTAGTTTGTTCACAGTTCTGATTTGGTCCATTACTATCCATCCAGTTTTCTTATCGTGATTTATTTTGAATCGAGTTGGATAGTTTTTTGAACTGCTTGTTATCGGAGCAATAACAACCGTCTTTAAATACTTATTTAGTTCGTTTGGAGAAATAATTATGCACGGTCGAGTTTTTTGCATCTCGCTTCCAAGAGTCGGATCGAGGTTTACTAAAACTATTTGGTATTGGATTAGTTCCATTCTTCGAAGTTTTCATCTTCAAAAACATCCGCGATTAACAATTTATCATCTCCGTTTTCATGCATACTTTTAAAAGCTTCTTCCCATCCTGCGCGAGGCTCTGTTTTTGGTTTCAGAATAATGTAACCTTTTTCCAGAATCATTTCAACTTTATCTGTAATATTATATTTTTCAAGTATAGTTTTCGATAAGCGAATTCCTTTTGAATTTCCGATTGCAATAATTGATATATCCATGATTTTAAAAATGTAACCACAAAGTTATAATTCTATATTACAGCATTCTATAATTCTGTAAGTAAAGCACGTTGCATCGTTTTCGACGCACAAATGCAATCCCAAAACCAGAAAAGGATCACCTAACGGCAATCCTTTTCATATATTTTAATCAAAAAATTCTTAATCAATTACCATCTCAGGAATATCCCCTTCAATAATAAGATCTGCTTCGGTGCTTTTGATGATGTGTTCAACACTTACACCTGGAGCGCGCTCTAATAACTTAAATCCTTGTGGGGTTACTTCCAAGACTGCCATTTCTGTCACGATTTTTTTTACGCAACCTACGCCTGTTAGAGGCAAAGTACAACGTTTAAGAATCTTGCTTTCGCCAGCTTTGTTTACGTGCATCATCGCCACGATAATGTTTTCGGCAGAAGCTACAAGATCCATTGCGCCACCCATACCTTTCACCATTTTACCTGGAATTTTCCAGTTGGCAATATCACCATTTTCGGCAACTTCCATTGCGCCAAGAATCGTAAGATCTACTTTCTGGCTGCGAATCATTCCGAAGCTAAAAGCTGAATCGAAGAATGACGCTCCCGGAAGAGTCGTAATAGTTTGTTTTCCAGCGTTGATGATATCTGCATCTTCATCACCTTCAAATGGAAATGGGCCCATACCTAGAACGCCATTTTCACTTTGAAACTACACCTTGATACCTTGAGGAATATAATTTGCTACAAGAGTTGGAATTCCAATTCCGAGGTTGACATAGTAGCGATCTTTAAGTTCTTTTGCGATGCGTTTTGCAATCCCTGTTTTGTCTAACATATCTAGTATTTTTTGTAATGTCTTGAAAAATTGTCTTTGCTGTTGTTACTCCTAGCGCTGTCTTACGGTGCGTTGCTCAATACGTTTTTCGTATTTTTCGCCTTGAAAGATGCGACTTACCATAATTCCCGGAATGTGAATCGAGTTCGGATCTAGTTCGCCCGGCTGCACTAATTCTTCTACTTCGGCAATTGTAATTGTAGCAGCTCCAGCCATGACAGCATTAAAATTTCTAGCAGTTCCTTTAAAAATAAGGTTTCCAGCAGTATCGCCTTTCCAAGCTTTTACAATTGCAAAATCTGCTTTGAAAGCTTCTTCCATAATATGCATTTTGCCACTGAATTCACGTGCTTCTTTTCCTTCGGCTACTTCTGTACCATAACCGGCAGGCGTATAGAAAGCAGGTATTCCCGCTTGTGCAGCGCGACATTTTTCGGCAAGTGTTCCTTGAGGCGTCAATTCTACATCAAGTTCGCCTGAAAGCATTTGACGTTCAAATTCGGCATTTTCACCAACATAAGACGAAATCATTTTTTTGATTTGTTTTTTGTGTAACAATAACCCTAATCCAAAATCGTCTACTCCAGCATTGTTTGAAATGCAGGTAAGATCTTTTATTTCAAGATCCACTAATTCGTTGATGCAGTTCTCTGGAATTCCGCAGAGTCCAAAACCGCCCAACATAATAGTATCGCCATCTTTAATTCCTTCTAGCGCTTCGTGAACGCCTTTTACTTGTTTGTCAATCATAGTGTTTGTCAATTTTTAGCCCGGATTGTCGCGGAAAGCCCGGAGCAAAAAAAGCATTTTTGTAGTTGCTGCTGCACAATAGCGACCAACGGAAGCTCATTGTGTAGCTAGCAAATACTGCTTTTTTTGTGAGGACTTTTAGCAAAAAGCCGGAAATAGCTCCAGATAAAAATACCTGAAAATTATATGTTATTACAATTCAAATTCGTCTGTGCTTTGATCATAAGTGGTTGAATCTTTAACCTTTGGAACCCAACAATCTACCTTTATCGATAAATTCGCAGGACGCTCAAAATCTGATTTAGAAATATCCAAATCCTTGTCAGCATACACTTTTTTCATCAAAATTCCCCAAATAGGCAGTGCAGCCGTGGCTCCCTGACCGTATGTGATACGCTTGAAATGCGCCGATCTATCCTCGTTTCCAACCCAAACTCCAGTAACTAAATTTGGTACCATTCCCATAAACCAAGCATCAGATTGATTTTGCGAAGTTCCCGTTTTTCCAGCAATCGGATTCGTAAAACTGTAAGGATATCCTGTTACTCTATTATAGCCGTGACCGCCACCAGAAGTACGCAAACGCGCTCCAGATCCAGACTCTGTAACACCTTGAAGCAATTTTACAACTGCGAAAGCGATGTCCTTATTAAGCACGTCATGGGATTCTGGGATTGGCTCATAAATACTCACACCATTCTTGTCCTCGATACGAGTTACAAACAGTGGCTTAATATAAATTCCCTGATTAGCAAAGGTGCTATAAGCGGCAACCATATCGCGAACAGTGATTTCTACAGCACCAAGTGCGATAGAAGCCTGCTCTGGGATGTCAGATTCTACACCAAGTTTTTTGGTAAGAGTAACAACTGCGGCAGGGCCAACTTTGTCAATAAGTTTTGCTGAAATGGTATTTATAGATAGGGCAAGTGCTTGCTTAAGCGTTACCATTCCTCGGAACTTGTGGTCAGAGTTATTAGGACTCCAAGATTTAGTCACGTTGTGACGACCTTGAGGAATTGTAAATGGGCCATCGATTATTGAATCGCAAGGAGACATATTAAGCTGCTCAATTGCAGTTGCGTAGACAAACGGTTTGAAAGTCGATCCTACTTGTCTCGCTCCTTGACCTACGTGATCATATTGGAAATATTTATAATTTATTCCACCAACCCAAGCCTTAATGTGACCGGTGCGCGGCTCCATAGACATTACACCTGTTTGTAAGAAGTGCTTGAAATATCTAATAGAATCGCGCGGCGTCATCACTGTATCACGTTCTCCTTTGTAAGTAAAGACTTTCATGTCAGTTTTTACATCAAATGATTTTATGATATCTGCTTCACTTATATCTTGCGCTTTCATTAATCTCCAACGTTCCGAAGATTTCATTGCACGCATCATTATACGGTCAGTCTCTTCTTTGGAAATATTTACAAATGGTGCATTTTTATTGCTTTTAGCTTCCGCAAAAAATTCTTGTTGCAAATTGGAAAGGTGCATGGTCACTGCTTCTTCGGCATATTTTTGAATGCGAGAATCAATAGTGGTATAAATTTTAAGTCCGTCTCGGTAGATGTCGTAATCTGATCCGTCAGGCTTCTTGTTTTCTTTGCTCCACGTTTTTAGATATTCACGCAAGAATTCTCTAAAATATGTTGCCGATCCTTCTTTATGAGATTCCGGCTGAAAGTCTAATTTGATAGGTTTTGCCTGAAAAGTTTTCTTTTCTTTCTCTGTAAGGAAATCATTCCGCTCCATTTGCTTAAGCACAATGTCACGTCTTTCTTGAGTTTTCTCTAATCGTCTAAGTGGGTTAAAGTATGATGGGTTGTTAAGCATTCCCACAAGCATCGCACTTTCATCTATTGTAAGATTTTTAGGTTCTTTTCCAAAATATACTTTTGCCGCAGAACGAATACCCACAGCTGTATTTACAAAGTCGGCTTTGTTAAGATACATCGCAATAATTTCTTGCTTTGTATATTGACGCTCCAATCGCGTAGCAATAATCCACTCTTTTCCCTTCTGAATAATTCTGAAAAGGATGAATCTCGATCCTTCTCCATGGAAAAGAAGTTTTGCCAATTGTTGTGTAATTGTACTTGCTCCACCTCTTGTACCAGCGCTTAAAGCTGCTGAAGTTGTGCGTCTGAAATCGATTCCAGAGTGCTTGAAAAAACGCTCATCCTCTGTAGATACTAGCGCATTAACAAGGTGTGGCGGAAGATCTGAAAATTTGATCTGAGATCTATTTTCACTGTAAAATTTCCCTAATACTTCTCCGTCAGAAGAAATGATTTCGGTTGCTAGGTTAGAGTCTGGATTCTCTAGCTCTTCAAATGAAGGCATAGATCCTAAAAGACCCCACGAGGCGAAAAGGAAAAATAGCAGAAAACTGCCGAGACCAATGAAAAATATTTTCCAAAATAAGATTTTGTAATAGCCGATGCTTTTGCCCTTTTTGGTCGTGCTTTTTTTTGTAACTTTTTTCTGAGCCATATTTTATTCTACTGATTCAATTCTAAAACCTACTTCTGTAATTCCCGGCAATTCCTGTACACCATTAACTTTGCCAGTCTCGCGAACAGCTTGTTTTATACGTACTTTATATTTGCCTTGTTTAAATTTTATTTTCTCTTTATAATACAACTTACTCTCTTTTATGTCAGAAAAACCGTTGCCAAGCATCGCGCCATCGGGTTCTGTCATCTGATATTCTAGGGTGTCCACCTTTGTGATTCCGTCTGGCTGCTCGAGAGCAACTATCAGAAAAAGATTGGAAAAAGGGTACTTATTGTTTGTTCTCAAATTTACAAACAGATCATAAGTTTCAGTGGTATCCAGTTTTGGCAAATTGTAAGTCACAATAGAATCTCGGTGCCATGCGCTGCCCACTGAATGAAAGTCGTCAAATACATGATTCTTATCGCAGGACACAAATGTGAACGCTGCGATAAGTACCACAATATAATTACTCTTTAGGATCATCTTTCTTATTCGGAGTTATTTTTATTCTCTGTTTAGGAGCTTTAGATTCCTTATTTAGATCTTTGCTGGCTTGATTGGCAGGTTTCTTTGGTTGATCATCACCTTTTGGAACATTTTGTCTTGCAACAATAGCTGGAGATCCTGCCTCTCTTTCAACCGCAACACCTTCTTTTTCGCCTCCTGTTTTTTTCTTCTTGGTAGGACGTTTCTTTTTCTTAGGCTGATCAAAGCGAGTAAGACTCTCTTGACCCATTGCATTATTATAATTTTGTTCTGGCTCCGCTGCAATCTCTACAGAATAATCTTCTAGTGACGAGACGCGTCGTTTTTCTTTGTTTTCGGCAACGATTTCGCGCACTTGCTCAATTTTAAGCACGTGCCAGTTTGCATAATTATTCGTGTATGCAAACCACATAAGCCCTTTAAAGATATCTTGTTTTTGGCAAACAGCTTCCCCTTTTTCGGTCACTAACTTAGTGTCAAAATCCGGAAAACCTTTCAGCGCGTCCATATACGTATCAAGCTCATAGTTCAAGCAACATTTCAGTTTACCACATTGACCAGCAAGTTTCTGCGGATTCAACGATAGTTGCTGATACCTTGCAGCCGAAGTATTTACACTTCTAAAGTCTGTAAGCCAAGTACTACAGCAAAGTTCGCGACCACAAGAACCAATTCCGCCCAAGCGTGCCGCTTCTTGTCTAAAACCTACTTGCTTCATCTCGATACGAGTGCTAAATTCCTTTGCGTAATCCTTGATTAGCAATCGGAAATCTATACGATCGTTTGCAGTATAGTAGAAAGTTGCCTTGCTACCATCACCTTGAAATTCGATATCAGAAATCTTCATTTCCAATTTTTGTTCAATCGCAAGTTCCCGCGCACGTACTTTCATACTGTCTTCACGATCACGAGCAACAGACCAAATATCAATGTCTTTTTGAGATGCTTTGCGGTAAATTTTGGCTACCGTGCTAGCTTTATGATCCACACCTTTCTTCTTCATCTGAATTTTTACCAGCTCACCAGTGAGAGTAACAATTCCAATATCATGCCCTGGCGAAGCTTCTGTAGCTACAATATCACCAATACTTAGAGTCAGTTTTTCGGTATTTCTATAAAATTCTTTTCGACCATTTTTAAATCTAACTTCCGCACAGTCAAAGGCTTCCTGACCATCGGGCAAACTCATATTTGCGAGCCAGTCAAAGACTGTGAGTTTGTTGCAGCCATCGGTGCCGCAAGTCCCATTATTTTTGCAACCCTTTGGCGATCCGCCATCAGAGGTTGAACAACTTGTACATGCCATAATATATATGTAGTGTCGCGATAAACACGACTTAAGTTCTTAAAACGTTTTGCTGGTAAAGATAGTATATTTTGAATTAAACTTAGTAGAGTCTTGATGAGCTGCAGGGCTGAAATTAGAATTCATATATTTTTTTTTCTGGAGCTATTTGCTTAGCCCGTTCGCTTGCTCGGGTCCCGCTGTCCACTGTATCTCTTGTGGGGCTGCCTGCTTCGCAGCCCCACAAGAGGATGCCGCTGCCATCGGGGCTAGTGGGACTACGGTAGTTTTTGAAATTTTTATTTATGTGAGATGAAATCTTCGAGTGTTTTTCAGACAACTGCAAAATAAGGTTTCAAAAAGTTTTACACAGATAACAGATATAAGAAGAAGGAAATACATTATTGGCAAAGAATTTTCTTTATTTATTTAAAAATATTGCAATTTGTCATTACTTTTATAAGATATTTAATCTCAAAAAGTTACTTCAAAATACTTCTATAAAAAACCATCCTATTTTATTTATAGTATATTAAATTGTCCCTCTATGATTATTCCCAAATTACCAAAAAATGAAACGCAGCGCCTAGAAGCTGTCATACAATATGACTTGCTTGATACACTGCCAGAAGTAGATTACGATAATATTACAAGATTAATTTCAAGCATTTGCAATGTTCCTATTTCATTAATTACTTTACTTGACCAAGACAGAAATTATTTTAAATCGCATTACGGAGTTTCATTTCAGGACTCGCCTAGAGATATATCCTTTTGTGCACACGCCATCGTTTCTGACGAACCAATTTTTATAATCGAAGATGCCAGAATAGATGAGCGATTTATGCAGAACCCACTCGTTTTGCAGGCTGGAGCCGTTTTTTATGCTGGCGTTACCCTTAAAAATCCGCAAGGTTATTCTCTAGGAGCACTCTGTATTTTTGATCATCAGCCAAGAATTTTATCCGAGGCTCAAAAAGAAGCACTCGTTATTTTAGGAAAGCAAGTTGTCAACTTAATGGAATTGAGACGTCAAAATATGAGACTTGAATCTGCAAAAAAACAACTCACACAGCACAACCTTGAACTTAAGAATTTTGCAAGCCACGTTTCTCATGATTTAAAGTCACCGTTGGCAAATATCATTTCGCTTACTGATTTTTTGAAGGAAGATTTGACTGGCACTATTTCTAAATCCTCGGCAGAATATCTCGGTTATATAGAAGAGTCAGCATTTATTCTTAAAGATTATATTGATGGTATTTTGAAGCACTACCAAGCGGACGAACATTTTGCAGAGAAGAAGGAAGACCTGAAGTTGTCAGAATTATGCGAAGAAATTCAACAACTACTATTATCAAAAAACGATGTTCTTGAATGCGATGGCTCAGATGCTATTCTAAATATAAATAAATCGGCATTGACACAAATACTTATGAACTTGGTGGATAATGCGCTGAAATATAATGATAAAAACCAGCGCAAAGTGAATATCAAATATATTGATGATTATAAAAATCATAAATTCTTAGTCTCCGATAATGGTATTGGTATTGGAAAAGATCAACAAGATACTATCTTCAATTTATTCACGACTATTCCACACGACAACATAAAATCTGGTACAGGCATTGGATTGAACATTATTAAAAACCTCGCAACTAAATTAAATGGCAATATTAGTATAACTTCGGAAGTTGGAGCTGGAAGTGTTTTTACATTAACTATTGCGAAGTAGTATAGATAAATTTCGGTTACCTACAAGTATAATTTTGCGCTATCGCAGCTATAGTCTTATGAACATGTTTTAACCATTCAACGATTTCCACAATATTTAATTAATAGGATTGGCTTTTAGCCAGTTCAAAAAATAAAATATCCATCCAAAATGATAAAACCCATTTCCTATAAATAATCGTAACGACAAATATCCATTTAACAAAGATCGAGTGAGATGCAATCTCGAATCAGAAAAAACTCATCAATTTCTCACAGGTTCCCAGCCCCGATAGTAGTGGAAATCCCTGCTTGGGGATTTGCCTTTTTGGAGCAGCGGCGGGTAAGAGCGACCAACGGAAGCTCCTTGCCCGACATCTGCTCTGGCAAATGCCCACGCAGGATTGTAGCGAGAGCGGGAATAGCTGCCAAATAACAACAAGAAATCGAGATAAGTTTCAAGGTCCCAATGGGACAGAAATTTCAAAAGCGCACATTTATAATTCAATTTTTTGCAATAGCTTTACTCTAATTGTTCTCAAATCAAATCATTTTTTAATTAATTGATATTAAGTTTCTTATAGATTAAGTAACTTTATTCTAGATTTGCGTGAGCCTCCGCGTAGATACCAAACTTTCGATTAAGAAATTAATTCAGAACGTTATGTTTACGACCTTTTATAATCCGCATCCTGCTTTGCTCGAATATGTCGAAACTATTTGTGTGATAAATCATGAATTTACGCAAGGTGATACGCTTTCCCCTATCTATACTTATGTGCCTACACACACTCGATTTCTCTGTTTTTACCTTGCAGATCCTGTAAATGTGAAGAAAGGTTTGGGTACTTTTGAAGATCACGGTCGGTCTGTAATAATTGGACCACAGTTGACGCCTGTCACTTTGGATTTGGGAAAAAAGCACGCAAATTTGCTGGTAATCCTAAAACCTGGTGGTCTGTATCGGCTGCTTGGAATTCCTTTGATAGAACTTTTAGATTGCTATTATGATGCTCAACTTGTGGTTGGAAAAGAAATTGATCAAGTTACTGAGCAGTTGATGAACGCGTCTTCAAGTCTGGAAAAAAACAGTATTATTCAAAATTATCTTTTGCAGAAATTATTTAAGCTAAAACCGGCATTGCCAATAGATCTTGCGATGTTGCAATTGGTACTATCGCAGGGGAAAATAACTATGGATTGCTTGGCACGGCAGTCATGCTTAAGCGTGCGGCAACTGGAACGGCAATCGTTGCAACGAATAGGATTGCCACCAAAATACTTCTCGCGGATGATTCGGTTTTCTGAAGCTTATAAATTTAAGGAACGAAATCCGCAGATTTGTTGGACAGATATTGTTTACCGTTTTGGTTATTATGACCAGATGCATTTGATAAGAGATTTTCAGCATTTTACTGGAATTAATCCCAGTAAACTAAAGGAAGAAATTATAATACATTCTGTAAAATTCAATTCTATTTTTGAATAATTTTTTCTTCAAAATCCTCGAAATTTAAAAAGGTGCGCTTTTCTATCGAGCTCTTTTAGAGGAAAATATGATCCAATAAATCTGTCGCATTTGTACTATTTTAAATTAAATAAGTCTTGTACTTTAGAGTTACAAAAAACACATTAGAACTAAAATTACTAGCTGGCTCTTTAGTTGTTGAAATTTAATTTTTTTAAAATGTTACTTATGAAAAAATGCTATTCTAAAATTAAAGAATAACAGCTGTAGTTCCTTCTGCAATCCTTGTCAAATCTGCAATTGTAAAGCTTTTTCCAGTTCGGTAATTTTCCCAGCAAGGAAGCGATGGTTTCCAAAAGGGGTTTTGCGAGAGGTAAGAAGATTTGTCACCTTCCATTAATCTATCAAAACCTCCGCGACAATACGACCACCAACATCACCTAATCGAACACCTAAATTTTGTATTTCTGCTTCTTTTAGAATATAATACCACAAGTCGGAGTGCTGCTGTCAAAATTGGTTTTATAGTGGTTTCCTGATACATCGCTGCATGTTTACTCATTATTTTATTTTTTAAATTAATCGGTTTTGAACATTCTAAAAATTTGTAGGTAGCAAACAATTGTAGTGGAGCGTTTTTTGGAACTATCAAATATGTGGAGGTAAGGAGATCTCGCATAGTACAAATGCGACTTTTTTACTAAAACTTAAAAGTTGTCAAGCTGAGGAACTAATTCAAAAATTGACGGTTTTCAAAAATTCTAAATGATATCGAATAATGTCGCATTTGTACTATCATTAAAACTGGTTTATTCCTAAATTTAATCTCATTTATTCTATTTAAAACAAGATTATCCCAAAGTTTATAATTTATTAAAATTTTGAATTTAGAATAATAGGTTTCAATGTCAATTAAAGCGCAGTACACAATGGATTTTGTCCCAGTCATAGAATAAACTGGAATTGATATTGTCAACATTTCAATTTGTACTACTAAAAACTTAATTCGTGTCTTATGAAAAAATTACTATTCCTTTTAATGATTGGCTTTTTCAGTATCAATCTGTCGGCTCAATTAGAATATCCCGCGACTCCAAGAATCGAAGTACGAGACACCATTTTTGGAACTGTATACAAAGACGATTATCGTTGGCTGGAAAATATGAAAGATCCGAAAATTATAGCTTGGTTTAAGCAGCAAGCAGAATTCACAGATGCTACAATGAAGAAAGTTTCGGGCAGAGACGAACTAATTGCTGAATGGAAAAAACTAGATGGGTTGCAACCGCCGACTTATTTTTCTGAAAGTGAGGCTGGAGGTAGATATTTCTTTCAAAAGAGAGCTCCAGGCGAAAAAGTTAGCAGAGTTTATTATAGAGAAAGTCTTAGCGGAGAAGACAAATTATTGTTTGATCCAATGACTTTTATTCCAGGTAAGACATTGTCTGTTGAATCTATAATTCCAAGTTACGATGGGAAGAAACTTTTGATCGGTTATGCAGAAGAAGGTGCAGAAATTTCGACAATTCGAGTGATGGATGTTGATAGCAAAAAGTTGTTGCCCGATGTTATTGCAGGAACTGCAGGAGCTGGCAGTTGGTCATTTGATAACGATTCGTTCTTTTATATGTGGATAAATTCTGCTGATAATATGGATCCAAATTCACATTTAAATCCAAAAACACAAACTACATAAAGTAGGAACAGACACCCAAAAAGATATAGATTATTTTAGTAATGCAAGTTATCCCGAATTAAAAATTGATGCAAAAAGTTACCCTTTTGTTGTTTTATCAGAATTTGAAAAAGAAATCGTGTTTGCAGGACTAGGGACAGTTGAACCCGAATTCACCGCCTATTACGCGCCAATTGCCGAATTTAATTCACCAAAAATTAAATGGAAACCGCTGTCAACTGCAGAAGATATGTTGGTCCGTAATTTTCAAATATTTGATGGAAAGATGTATGCAATTACTCACAAGAATGCCAAAAATTATCGTCTTATTGCCACAGATTTAAAAAATCCTAACTGGAATAATCCCGACATAATGGCAGCAGAAAAGACGACAACTTTAGAGTATATAATTCGCAGCAAAGGCTTTTTGATATTAACGTACAGCGACGGAATTAGTAATTTTGTTTTCAAATACAATCCAGAGACTAAGAAAACTACCCAAATTAAATTACCCTACAAAGGGACTACTTACTTTGAAGGTATGGATAAAAAGTCCAATAATTTCTTGGTGTTTATGCCTTTATGATGTGGCAATGTGGCCATCCGGATTTTCAACTTAAAAAATAAGAAGAGGCAGTTTTAATTGCGGAATAATCTTTTTCTGGAGCTAATTCCCGTCTTCCGCTGTATCTTTTCCCGAGAAAATCTTCTTTTCAAATTTGAAAATAAAGTATAGGAAAAAGGATGCCGCTGCAACCGGGGCTAAAAATATTGTTAATATTGAGGTTTTGTTTTTTACTACTTATTGTTAGTAGTAAACCATCTCCTATATTTAAATTTGAACTTTAAATTTGTTTTTAGAATGCATTTATAAGCAGATCTTGTCGAGATTATAATTTCAGTTATTTCATATTGCATTTTGAACGAATCTATTTTTTGTGGTATTATCAACTCTTTCAGAAACAAGATTTTTTGCCATTGTGGTATTTTATATTCTGGATAAAGATCAGCGACGGTAATAATAACCTTTTTCTTGCACTGAAATCTAAAAATAAAGAATCTTAAAAAGCGCTGTGCTTTCCATCACTAACTATCTAATAGTTTACAGAGGATTTATTTAAGGTGTATTGATTCTTGTTTTTATCTTGAGATTTATTCCCTTCAAATGCAAATAAAACCAAATTCTTTCCGCTGGAATAGGTCGGCTTTCGTTTGTCACTTTTACAAGATGAGAAAAGAATATAAATATAATGGATAAGCTCCAGTTAATCTCAATCAGAAAAAAAATCATGAATTTAACCGCCAATCTTCAGCCTCGATAGTAGTGAAAATCCCTGCTGGGGGATTTGCTTTTTTGGAGCAGCGGCGGGAAAGAGCGACCAAAGGAAGCTCCTTGCCCGACATCTGCTCCGGCAAATACCCCAGTAGGATTGCAGCGAGAGCGGGAAAAGCTCCCAAAGGAAGAATATCTTTAATTTAATATTTACTAAACAAAATTCTATAAACCAAAAAAAAGCGCCTTAACAGCGCTCTTTTTCTATAATATAAAAATTGTGTTAGTCTAAAACTTTGTACAATTTGTCTGAAAGTCTGATTCTAAAAGGAAGTTTCATCGTTACTATATCTCCAGCTTTTGCAGTTTGAGCAATAGCTTTATCAACAAGCATTTCGCCAACTGTTAGTGTTTGCTCGCCAGTTGTAGATCCAGAAATAAGAATTGTATCTCCAACAGAAATTTCCTGATCTGTAATTTCGAATTGTCCAATTCCAACTTTTACAAAATAATGCATCGCATTTCCAGCTAGATTTTTCTTAGCAGCAGATTGCTTTTTTATTTGTCTTTTTGGACGTTCGTAAACTGTAGTTGGAGCAGCGGCAGAAAGATCTGCTTTGAATAGCAATTTATCTGACTTTCCTTTTTTGAAAATCATATTGCCATTCTTGATTCCGCTACGAAGTTTCTTCTGCTCGTCTTCTGGCAAATGTGTTATCTCCTGACATTCTACAGAACAACATCCTTCCATTGCAGCAGCGCAACCATCGCACTGAATAAATAATAAGTGACAACCTTCATTCTCGCAATTGGTGTGTACATCACAAGGAGTGCCGCACTGATGGCACTGCGCAACAACATCGTCCGTAATTCGCTCGCCCAATCGATGGTCAAATACGAAGTTTTTTCCGATAAATTTACTCTCTAAACCTTCGGCTTTTACTTGACGTGTATATTCGATAATTCCACCTTCAAGTTGGTAGACATTTGCAAAACCTTTGTGCTTAAAGTAAGCACTTGCTTTCTCGCAGCGAATTCCGCCGGTGCAATACATCAATAGATTTTTGTCTTCTTTATGAGCAGAAAGTTGCTCTTCTATAATAGGCAACGACTCTCTAAAAGTATCAACATCTGGTTTAATCGCTCTTGTAAAATGCCCAATCTCACTTTCATAGTGATTTCGCATATCTACAACAACAGTATTAGGATCGTCAAGCATCGCATTAAATTGCTCGGCTTTTAGGTGCGTTCCAATATTTGTTACATCAAAAGTTTCGTCTACAAGACCATCGGCAACAATCTTGTCACGAACCTTGATTGTAAGTTTTAAAAATGAATGGTCATCCTGCTCTACGGCTACGTTCAGCCTAATTCCTTTCATAAAATCGTACTCTTCTATGGTATCTTTAAAAAGATAGAAGTTGTCTGCCGGCAAAGATAATTGTGCATTAATGCCTTCGTGAGCGACATAAATACGACCTAATACTTCGAGGGTATTCCAAGCTAAAAATAGTTCGTTACGAAAAGTTGTGGGATCTGAAAGTTGCGCATAAGCATAGAAAGACAAAGTAAGTCTTTGCTTTCCGGCGTCATCAATGAGGACGGCTCTTTCTTCTGCGCTTAAGGTGTTGTACAGTTGCATGCTATAAACGATTTAAGTTAAGAAATGATGCATTTTTATTTTTCTAAAATGCCCTGCAAAGGTAAAAAAAGTTAGTCCATAAAAAAAGGCTTTCCAGAAATTCCGAAAAGCCTTTAAATAATGTGTTGCTTTATTAGCAGTATTCGTTGTAAGAATCTTGTAGATTTATTGCAATAAGTTCTGCTGGTCTTCCTTCGATATGATGACGCTCTAACATATGAACTAATTCACCGTCTTTGAACAATGCCATACTTGGAGAAGATGGAGGAAAAGGCAACATAAATTCGCGTGCTTTGTCCACCGCATCTTTATCTACACCTGCAAAAACAGTAACCAAATGATCCGGTTTTTTGTTTCCGTCCAAACTCATTTTTACTCCTGGACGCGCATTACGTGCAGCACATCCACAAACAGAATTGATAACTAATAAAGTTGTTCCTTTTTTGCTCAATGCGTTTTCTACCGCACCAGCTGTATATAAATCTTCAAAACCTGCATCTGAAAGTTCAGTACGCATTGGGTTAACCATTTCTTCTGGATACATATTCTTTTATTTTATGTTTTCACAAAGTTACAAAGATTTCAGATGGCGATTTGTACACAACCGCTAAAGTTTTGTTATTCTGCGATCAGACTTTCTCTTCTTGGATTTTTTATTTAGTTTATTAATCCAAATTATCAATCCTGTTACGGGTAGACTAGTGGCGATAAGACAAACTATGAAGTATATAATCTTCGAATATAATCCATAAATCTCCCCAGTATGTAGCGGCTTTATTTGAGCTGCTATTTTTTCGCCGAAGGACTTATCCGCAAAATAATCGGTCTTGATAACTGAAGCATTATAAGCATTTATAAAAGTACGGTCGTTGCTAGCTTTATTAAGATTCAGTGAATTCTTCTTTGTAACTTCAAAAGGATCTTCTGCTTTTTTCGGAATTGAAATTGTCGTAGTTCCGTTGTAAACAAATACTTTTTTTGCAGCTTTTGCAATTTCATCAACCGAAAGTTGTATTCCTTCCTTTGGAACTTCAGCAGTTGGCTTTTTCTCATTTCGACCTCCAAAAACTTCGGCATTCAAAATGGTACTCATCCCATCTTTATACCATTCAAAAGACCAATTTAATCCTGTAAGTGAAATTATCAATAAGAAAATCAGTGAGTAGAAACCTAAGACATTGTGCAAATCGTGGTTAATGCGCTTCCAGTTTGAAGAAAACTTGACATTCAATCCTGCTTTGAAGCTTTTTCGACCTTTAAACTTTTTTGGAAGCCAAATAATAAGTCCTGAAAATGAAAGTATAACGAAGATAATTGTCGAGATTCCTACAATTGGTCTACCGATCGCTGTGTCAAATAATAACCATCTGTGCATTTTGAACATCGTCATCATAAACTCTGAAGATGGCCCGTCGCTATTGCCCAAAACAGTATTTGTGTACTGATTTACATAATATGTTTTACCTCGTTTGTCTTCTTTGCCTTTTGAAACTTGCAATTCGTACGGCGATTTTGCATCATCAGAATAAGTGATTCTCGTAACTTTTCCTTTGGTCTCTGCACTTGTATTAGCGATAAGCTGCTCTAATGGAAAAATTGTCGTTCCTCTTTCGATGGAATATTTTTCAGGCTCTAGAAATTCAGCAACTTCTTTATTAAAGACGTAAAGTGTTCCACTTAAGCAGATGAAAAATAGTGTAAGTGCACTCGCAACTCCCAGCCATAAGTGGATGTCTCCGATGAATTTGCGAAAAGTATAAGTTTTGGTCTTCTTCATTTGCTTTTTTTTATGATTAAAAAACGGTTTGTCCTGTAGTGAAGGCAAACCGCTTTTCGTTTCAAACTAACCTACTAAAAATTTTATTACTAAAAGTGGTATGACAGCATACCTGAGAAATTGATTGGATCGATTGGGTTGATATACGATGTTCTGTAAGCATTGTATCCAAATTCGTTGAATGCATTGTTTACATATCCGCGCAATGTCCAGTTCTGATTGAATTTATATCCTACTTGAAAATTTACTGTTGTATATGCAGTCAGATCAAAAGGTTTTACGTTTGGAACAATTCCTTCGTGCGTTATTGGACCTTTTGACCAGTCATTTACAGGTCTTTCTCCAAGATAATAAACGCCAACTCCTACCGAAAGTCCTTCAAGACTGTTGTTAAGAAACTCATAGTTTGCCCAAGCATTTGCTGTGTGTTTAGGAGTATTTAGCGGGGACGAATTGTATACATAAGAAGTGTGTTCTTTATATTTGGCATCTATAAATGAATATCCTAAAATTACTTCAAGATTTTTTAAGACACGACCAGAAAGTTCAGTTTCAATACCTTGACGTTGGTCATTTCCACCTTTTTGATAAAATCCTGTCGCTGTCCAAGTGTCGTCATAAACTGGAAGATTCATATCGCGATTATTGATTTTAAAGAAGGTAGTGTTAAATCTCAAACGGTCATTAAGCCAGGATGTTTTCCAACCTGTTTCCCACTGATCCCATCTTTCGTTTCCTAATGCTTCACCATTAATATCTTCTCTAGTTGCCGAACGAGGATTTGAACTGTTAGTATATGAAGCAAAAATATTGATGTTTTTTGTTGGAATAAACATCACTCCAGCAAGTGGATTTACTGCATCACTAGAATTTACGCCTGTATTGATATTTGGTGTCGATTCAACTTTACTGTAACGAATACCTACAAAAGTTCTAAACCATTTT
>JBBSRP010000038.1:0-17587 GCA_038242935.1 Flavobacteriales bacterium | reverse complement strand
GTCTATAAATCACAAGAATATTACTGACTTGTATCCGCATAATTATAAACTCCAAGTGCAAGAATCTTCCCTGTAATACTTCAAAATCTTACCAGAAAACTATTTTATATTATATGGTATGCACTTAGTCGGGGGGATACGATTAGAACGTTGCACGAAAAGATGGATCACCTTGTTATTCAGCAGCAGGAAGAATTGATGAAGATCCAGCAGATTCAGCTCGAAATGATGGAAGATATAATGGATCAACTTAAAGACCTAAAAAGCGAGAAGTAAAATTGCATATATTGATGTGGATTCTATCAACTCTACAATTTATTAAAATATATTACTTTAGAAAATATTTAGAATCTTGTCCTACATTTATATTCAAAATTTCAAACAAATGAAATATCTAATAGCCGAAGACGAAAAAGATTTGCAGCAGGCAATCGTGAGTTACCTCAATCGTGACGGGAATATCTGTGAAGTAGCATCCGATTATTATGAAGCAATAGACAAAATAAGTATCTACGATTATGATATTATTATCTTGGATATCAATCTTATTTCAGGTTCAGGATTGGATGTTTTGAAATTATTAAAGAAGGAAAAGAAAACTGCTGGTGTCATTATAATATCTGCAAATAACTCACTCGATGATAAACTCTTAGGACTTGATTTGGGTGCGGATGATTATATTACAAAACCTTTTCATTTGGCCGAACTCAACGCCCGAATCACAGCAGTACTGCGTAGAGGAAAATTTGGTGGTGATGAAATTATCGAATTTCACGAAATTAAGATCGACACCAAGTCTCGAAGCGCTTTTATTAATGACAAACCGATTATGCTTACTAGAAAGGAATACGATTTATTATTATTTTTTGTTTCTAATAAAGGACGAGTGCTATCAAAAGAGATTATTGCCGAACATCTTTGGGGTGATGATAGTGACCTACTCGACAATTTTGATTTTATTTATGTTCATATTAATAATCTTCGAAAAAAATTAACCGCCGAAGGATCAAAGTACCTCAAAACTGCTTACGGCACAGGCTATAAATTTGTTGAAGATTAAAATAAATAAAGTGAGTAAAAAAATTACCTTAATAAAAAAGACTTCCAGAACGTTTCTTCTAACGGGAATTTTTCTTGCGTTCTTGAGTTGCATCGCGTTATATTTTTATACTCATAACTTACTTCAAGAAGAAATTGAAGAAGAGTTACATTCAACCCAAGGTCGTGTAACTGATGCCATTCGAGATCACAAAACATTATTTTCACTCTCTCCTATCACCGAAGTTACAATCGTAGATTCTTTAAAGCCCGAAAGTCTAAAAGACATCGTTTTATTTGATCCTTCCCAGAACGAGATGGAATTATTTAGAGAGTTATCTACCTACAAAAGAATCAACAATGTCAATTACCATATTGTAATAAGAACGTTAGTTGTAGAAACTGACGAAATAGTAATGGCAATTGTATTTTCTAATATTGCAATCTTTCTGCTTGCTTTTCTATTTCTTTTCTATTTTAATAAAGCTCAAAATCTCCGAATCTGGAAACCCTTTTTTGATAATATTAATCAGATGAAGGAATTTTCAGTGACATCAACTGAACCAATCGAATTAGTGGACAGTGATATTATTGAATTTTCTGAATTAAAGACGCAGATTCACTTGTTAGCAAATAAGGTGCGCATAGATTACGAGAATTTGAAACAGTTTACCGAGAATATATCACACGAAATTCAAACTCCTTTGGCAATCATACAAGCCAAAATCGACAATATTATTAATGAGCACGCCATCAACGATAAACAATTTGAGCAAGTAAGTTCTATCCAAAAAGATATTCAACGACTCAAGCAATTAAATAAGAAAATTACGATTCTCACAAAAATTGACAATCATCAATTTGTAAATATAGAAGAAGTGTCGATTTCTCACCTTGTCAACGAAAAATTAGCTGATTATAAAGAACTCGAAATAAAGAATATCGTTCATCTTCCCAATGAAAATTTAAAAGTAAAAATTGATCCATACTTGGCAGAAATGCTGGTCAATAATTTAATTTCAAATGCTATCAAACATAGTTTGCAAAACGAGAATATTGTAATCTTTACTAACAGCAATTCACTTCTGGTTTCCAATCCGGGAGAAATTGCTATAAAGAATCCGGACAAATTACATCTCCGCTTTTACCGTGAACAGAATAATTTTAAATCTACAGGCTTAGGTTTATCTATTGTTCAGAAGATTTGCGATTTATATGGCTACAAGATGGCCTATAGATTTGAAAATAACCAACATATTTTCTCCATACTTTTTCAAGAGAAATCAAAAATAAATGTTACTTAATTATTCCTTTAGAATTCCTTCAAAATAGCTTTAGAATTGACTTGTAGCTTTACAGTACAATTAATTTAAAGTATATAATTATGAAAACACTACAGGTCTTTTTAGGTTCGTTCTTAGTATTCTCGATGCTTTCTTTTACTGCGTTGCAAGACGCGCCAAAGGCTGTCAAAGATGCATTCTCTCATAAGTTTCCAACAGCCAAAAACGTAAAATGGTCGCAGGAGAAAAACCAAGAATGGGAAGCTGAGTTCAAAATGGATAAAACAGAATATTCTGCCAACTTCCTTGAAAATGGAAGGTGGAAGGAAACTGAACATTCATTCGAAATAAGTAAAGTACTACCAGAAATGCAGGCTAATTTGGACAAATCATATCCAGGCTTTATTATTGAAGAAGCAGAAATTTTTGAAACAAAAGAAGGCTTAGTTTACGAATTTGAAATGAAAAAAGGAAAATCAAAAGTAGAAGTTAAAATGAATAAGACTGGTAAAATAATAAAAACTGAAAATATGAAATAATTAATTGCTTGGTTTTGTGTTAGTAAAGTTAGAAATCCTGAGGTACAAAGTTACTTCAGGATTTTTTTTTGAAGCTTAATTCATCTTTAATATTGCTTTAGAATTGCATCCTACTTTTACAGTCTAATGTAAGATTCAAAATGCTATCTAAACTATTTCCCCCCAGATTCTCATTGCTTAAAGCCTTTATTGGCCTATTCCTTCTATTATCTTTTATAGCTAGGATTTCATTTCTAATTTGGAATTTTCCAGAAATCGATTACGGCATTGTTGCGATAATTTCAACATTTTTAGTGGGATTTTTATTTGATATTGCTACAATATCATTTTTTACAGTTCCATTTCTTATTTATTTAATCTTAATTCCGCAACGCTTTTACGGAAGTCTCGCTGACAGAATTATTACCTATTTCGGATTTTTCATTTCAGTCCTAATAATCTTCTTTTCATTCTTTGGAGAATTTACCTTCTGGGATGAATTTCACAGACGTTTCAACTTTATCGCTGTAGATTATTTAGTCTATTCTTATGAAGTTGTAAAGAATATTAACGAATCTTATCCGCTACCTATACTTCTTAGCAGTATGATTTTACTAGTTGTTATCAGCAGTTATGTTATTTATAAATTGGGATATTTCAACGAAACTTTTAGCAATCAGACAACTTTCAAAACTAAATTAATTGCGTCATTTCCGTGGTTTGCAATAGCCTTAATATCTGGAATATTTGTCTCAAATAATCAAGCAGATTTTTCTGAAAACCGCTATAATAATGAAGTTGCAAAGGCGGGAATTTTTTCCTTCTTTGCTGCATTCAATAATAACGAACTTCCGTATAACGATTTTTATAAAGTTATTCCGCTTCAAGAAGCTTACACATTAGTAGAATCTTCATTGTCAGATTCTAGAACTACATTTCAAAATTCTGAGGCAAATTCGATATATAGAAATATTAAAAATTCTGATAATGAAAAGACAATCAAGCCCAATGTAATCTTTATATGTATTGAGAGTTTAAGTGGCGAATTTCTAACAGCTTTTGGCAATCAAGATAAGATCACACCCACATTAGATTCGATTGCCGAGAACAGTATCTTTTTCGAAAATCTTTATGCAACAGGCACACGCACTGTGCGAGGTATGGAAGCCATCACACTTTCTATTCCGCCAACTCCCGGCCGTAGTATTGTAAAGCGGAAAAATAATCAGAATTTATTTACTATCGGAGAAGTGTTCAAGCAGCAAGGTTACGATCGTAATTTCTTTTACGGCGGCGATGGATACTTTGATAATATGAATACCTATTTTGGTGGAAACGGCTTTAATATCATTGACAGAGGTCGTGGATTTCTACTCGACAAAAGCATCAAAACTACCCGTACAAATATTGATGATAGCGAAATAACTTTCGAAAATGCGTGGGGCGTTTGCGATACGGATATTTACAATAAAGTGCTAAAAGAAGCTGATAAAGCGCATGGAAGCGGAAAGCCATTCTTCGATTTTATTATGACCACTTCCAATCATAAACCGTATACATATCCCGAAGGTGCCATCGACATTCCATCAGGTACTGGCAGAAATGGCGCTGTAAAATATACCGATTATGCCATTGGCGAATTCATTAAAAAAGCAAAGCAGAAACCTTGGTTTAAGAATACCGTTTTTGTAATTATGAGTGACCACTGTGCCAATAGTGCAGGCCGTTGGGAATTGGATGTCAAAAATTATCATATTCCAGCATTTATCGCCAATCTTCCAAATGCCAAAGCGGAGAAAGTATCGAAACTATCGTCGCAAATAGATCTTTTTCCAACACTTTTCTCACTGCTCAAATGGGATTATACATCTAACTTTTTTGGTAAAGATGTGTTTATGGTAAAACCCGAAGACGAGCGCGCTTATATTGGTAATTATCGAAAATTAGGTACTTTTAAAGATAATAAAGTAATGATTCTCGATGAGCAGAAAAATGCCGATCTTTTTATGTGGAATCCTGCAGACAACAGTTTAAGTCCACTTCCTGCTGATCAGCATTTTGAAAAAGAAAGTATTTCCAATTTTCAGGTTGCAGATGATTTGTATAGAAATGGCGGATTAAAACTGAAACCGATTTCCACGATTATTATTAATAAAAAAACTTTGCATCTTCGCAAATAAGACGGGCTCCAAAGTAGTTTACGAAAGGACCTTTGTCAAGCCTGCCATTAGCAAGACAGATCTTGATTATTTTCTTGAAATTTTTGATGTACTTGACGGCAGTCCTATTGTTGCAATTGCGGATACTGCGAAGCCAAAATTTTTCGTCAAGATCTTTCGTCGCTTTTTGGATAAAATGCTTCACTGTCCATAATTAGTAGTATTTAAAATTAATTTATTTTTTCTAAAAACTGTCGCAACACGTATTGTAGAATTCCTCCATTGCGATAATATTCTATTTCAATCAACGAATCGAGACGTGCAATAACCTCAAATTCAATTTTCTCATCGTTATTCTTTTGAGCTATTATTCTTATTATTTTTAATGGTTTGATGTCCCCAGAAATACCGATTACCGTAAATTCTTCCGTTCCATCGATACCTAATTTTTTAGCGTTATCTCCTATCTTATACTGAAGAGGAAGTACGCCAAGACCTACTAAATTGCTACGGTGAATGCGCTCATAGCTTTCTGCAATCACACATTTAATTCCCAAGAGAAATGTGCCCTTGGCTGCCCAATCCCGAGACGAACCACTTCCATATTCCTTTCCTGCTAGTACTATTAAAGGAGTGCTTTCATTCTTATATTTCATAGCAGCATCATAAACAGTCATTTCGTCGCCAGATGGTAAATAGCGTGTGTACCCTCCCTCTTTGTCTGCAAGTTTATTTTTGATACGGACATTTGCAAAAGTACCACGAACCATAACTTCATCATTCCCTCGACGGCTTCCGTATGAATTGAAATTTTCTTTTTTTACACCTTGTTGGAGTAAATATTTTCCTGCCGAAGAATGCTCATTAAAAGATCCCGCTGGCGAAATGTGGTCGGTAGTTATACTATCTCCTAAAACTAATAGAACTCGGGCGTTTTCTATATTTTCCAGTTTGGGCACCTCTACTGAAATATCTTTGAAAAATGAAATTTCCTTGATATACGTTGATTCCGAGTCCCAATTGTACAATTTTCCTTCTGGAACCTGAAGATCTTTCCATATTTCATTGCCTTCAAATATCTCGTCATAATTTTTTTGAAAGTCTTTAGGAGAAAGAACTTGTCTCAAAATTTCATTAATTTCGTCGTCTGAAGGCCAAATGTCTCTAAGGTAAACGGGCTGAAGATTGCTGTCAAAGCTAATTGGATCATTGATCAAATCAATATCAACACTTCCTGCAATCGCATAAGCGACAACTAGCATCGGTGACATCAAGAAATTCATTTTCACTTGGGGATGAACTCGCGCTTCAAAGTTTCGATTTCCTGAAAGAACTGAAGCAACAACGAGCTCGTATTTATCTACAGCCTCTGCAATAGCTGGAGGTAAGGGACCTGAATTCCCGATACAAGAAGTACAACCATACCCCACCAAGTGAAACTTTAAGGCCTCGAGATCTTTTATAAGGTCTGCCTTTTCCAAATAATCTGTCACGACCTTGGAGCCAGGTGCAAGAGAAGTTTTGACCCAAGGTTTTACATTTATGCCATGTTCTCTCGCTTTTCTGGCTACTAATCCCGCTCCTATCATCACAAAAGGATTTGATGTATTAGTGCAAGAGGTAATTGCAGCTATCGCTACAGCACCATCAGAAATCATAAATTTTTCACCTCCTCGATCTATCCAAATTGTTTTGAACCCATTTTTCACCACAGTTTCGATAGTTCCTGATACAGCAGGTTCTGGTAACTTATGCGCTAGCTGGTCACCGCCTTCGCCCTCCCATTTCGCTATCGACGACAGTGTTTCACGATTTTTTGATTCAATATATTCTCGTCCAAAGGAATCCCGCAAAAGTTCGATGAATTTAGGTTTGAATTCCCTCAGAAGAATCTTGTCTTGCGGACGTTTAGGACCAGCTACTGTAGGCTCAATACTCGATAGATCCAGCTCAACAACTGTAGTGTACTCAATTTTATCTTCATTCTCTCTCCATAACATATTGGTTTTGCAATAGGATTCGACCAACGCGATTTGTTCACTGGAACGATTACTTAAAGTCATATATTCCAGTGTCTTATCATCAATAGGAAAATATGTGATTGTACATCCAAATTCAGGCGACATATTTCCAATTGTCGCCCTATCAGGTACCGATAAATGCCTGCAACCGGAACCGAACACCTCTACGAACTTTCCTACTACGCCTTCTTTTCGTAAAAGATTTGCAATGGTAAGTACAAGATCAGTGGCTGTCGAGCCCAAGGGAAGTTTTCCAGTAAGTTTAAGTCCTACAACCTCTGGCATTATAAAGTAGATTGGCTGTCCGAGAATGGCCGCTTCAGCTTCGATACCTCCAACTCCCCATCCGACGACACCTATACCGTTAACCATAGGCGTGTGGCTGTCTGTGCCCACTAGAGTGTCGGGAAATAGTTCTCCATTACGTTCAATGATTCCTTTCGAGAAATATTCTAAGTTTATCTGATGACAAATACCCATTCCTGGTGGTACTACACGAAAATTATCAAATGATTGTTGCGCCCACTTTAAGAATTGGTAACGTTCTATGTTACGTTTGAATTCCTCATCCATATTGCGACTATAGGAATAAGCCGTTCCAAAATAATCAACTTGTACCGAATGATCAATGACCAAATCTACGGGAACTAATGGATTTATGATCGATGGGTCTTTTCCTTTTCTAGCTATTTCTTCACGTAAGGCAGCGATATCTACTACAGCCGGAACGCCAGTAAAGTCTTGCATCAAGACACGTGCTGGCTTAAAGGGGATATCCTTTGAAGATGCTTGAGGTTGCCAATTAAGTAAGGTTTCAATATGTTCATTAGTAACAGAAAACCCATCATAATTCCGCAGCGCGTTTTCTAACAAAATTCGAATAGAAAAGGGAAGCTTACTGATCTTATATCCTTGCTCTTCAAGGATACTAAGACTGTAATACCCAAAATCTTTTTCTAATACAGTTATTTTTCTTTTTACTTTAAAAGGATCTTTGTCTATAGTATGCATTATCATTTCTTTATCTTTCCCAAATACTGGGAAACGTTATTTTTATCTATTAAGCCAACAGCTCGCATCGTTCTTGAACTTCTTGTACCTTTTGTTTAGATTAGCACAGGCTTTTTTTTTGCGTAAAGGCCATAATTTTTGAATACTTAGAAATTTATTATAATTTTTTCTAAGCCTTCTCTTACAGATGGGCTTTTAAATATTCTAGGTTCATTCTTGCGATGCTTACTAATGTAATTCCGACAGGACATTCGTATTCACATGCGCCTGTACTGGTACAATTTCCAAAACCTTCAGCATCCATTTGCCCCACCATTCGCAGTACTCGATCGGTAACTTCCACCCTGCCTTGAGGCAATAAAGCAAACTGACTTACCTTTGCAGAAACAAACAAGACTGCACTTGCATTTTTGCACGCTGCGACACATGCACCACAGCCAATGCAGGTTGCATTGTTAAAAGATGTCTCGGCATCGTCATGGTTTATAGGTATGGTATTAGCATCAATTGTATTTCCAGAGGTGTTCACTGAAATGTAACCTCCCGCTTGCTGTATTCTATCAAATGAACTTCGATCAATTATCAAATCTTTTATGACGGGAAAAGCTCTGGCTCTAAAGGGCTCTATAATAATAACATCACTATCCTTAAAAGAACGCATGTGCAATTGGCAAGTGGTTGTTAGTCGTTCAGGACCATGAGGTCGACCATTAATATGCAGCGAGCAAGTTCCACAAATTCCTTCGCGACAATCGTGATCGAATGCTATCGGTTCTTCATTTTTACTTATAAGTCTTTGATTAAGAACATCTAGCATTTCAAGAAACGACATATTGCTTTCTATTTCTTTTATATTATAAGTTTTTAGTTCTCCATTTGAAGTGGCGTTTTTCTGCCTCCAGATTTTTAAAGTAATTTCATATCATTTAATTTTCTGTTATGTCTATTATCTGTAGTTCATCATCCATTAATCATGAAACTGTCGTAGAGAATACTGTCAGGCAAATGATAAGGTGATTCTTGGAAGAGGCAGATAAGTGATTTCCTCAATGCGTATTAGTAGATTTTTTAAACTTAATTTATCCAATTCCCGGTATCTTGTAAAATACGAGGAGAAAGTTAGTTTTGAAGATACGACCTTACACTATTAGGGGGTGCGGACCTTAATGGAAAGGTAGTTATTATATGAGATATTAAAATTTTTAGTTCTCATTACGCCCAAAGTTGAGGAGTAATTAGAAAAAGCGAGTTACATGCTAATTGTCAAAAGTTATAAAATTTCCATAATGATATTTAGTTTTTATTAAAGATTTACACTACAATTCTATCACGCTGAAGGATGCCTACCCGCTTAAATTGCGACGATTTGCAACCGATTGTGGCTCTATATCTAATTAGTTCTAACTGAAAAACTATGGGGATTAATTATATTCTAAAGCTTTAAAATCTCATCGGATGATACCTCAAAATTCGATATGTGTTCATTTAGAAGTTCGCAAATGTTCCTGCCTCTGCTACTGCTAATTTATAAATAGTCCTTACAAAGTTGGATGCAATACAGTAACATACATGTCGCTTTCTCTATCTTTGCATCATAACAAACAATACAAATTTTATGATTTTTATTGATAATGAAGGACATACCGATCCTAAATTAAATCTAGCATTAGAAGAATATGCATTAAGACATTTTGATAATTCCAATGATTATCTCCTGTTTTATATCAACGAACCATCTATCATCATCGGTAGAAACCAAAATACTTTGGAAGAAATTAATCAGGAGTATATTAATGCTAACAACATTCATGTGGTGCGAAGAATTTCCGGCGGCGGTGCTGTATATCATGATTTAGGAAATTTAAACTTTAGTTTTATCACCAATCATGACGGAAAGAGCATTAGTAATTTTAAGAAATTTACAGCACCAGTAATCAGCGTCTTAAATGATATGGGAGTTTCTGCTGAGCTAAAAGGACGTAATGACATTCAGGTAGGCGAAAAAAAAATCTCTGGGACTGCCCAGTTTTCTACGGGAAAACGCATGATAAGCCATGGTACACTTTTACTGGACACAGATATGAGCGAAGTTGTAAAAGCGCTTCAAGTAAAAATGAGTAAAATACAGTCCAAAGGTCATAAATCTGTTAGAAGTCGTGTGGCAAATATTAGTGAGTTTTTAAAAACGCCTATTTCAATAACAGACTTTAAAGATCAGTTGCTTGTTGGTTTGTACGAAGCCAGCGAACCTTTTGAGACGTACCAGTTAACTAAGGAAGAATGGGAAGCCGTCCATCAATTAAAAACAGAGAAGTACGATCTGTGGGATTGGAATTTTGGACGTTCTCCTAAATTTAATATCCAACGTAGTAAACGTTTTCCTGTAGGAGAGATAGATCTTCGTATTCTTGTTGAAAAAGGTCTTATTTCTGAATTTAAAATATTTGGTGATTTCTTTGGTAGAAATCCAGTAGAACATATCGAAAATCTTCTTCTAGGCGTACCTTATGACAAAGATGAAATAAGTAAAAGTCTACAAAATATTTCTGTTGAAGACTATTTTGGAGAACTTACAAAAGCAGATTTTTTAGAGCTTATTTATGGAAATGATTAATCTTCTTTAGTCGATTCCGCCATTGTTTGGAGCGGGTTTGGTGTGTGAGGTGGTGGAATATTAAAGATAAAATATATCTTAAATACTATCAAAACTTTTGTCTGCGTAAATGTTGTACTCCAACCTTCGTTTCCAAAGAAAGTGCGTCTTGGTCACTAATTAAACATTTGGCAAACCATAGTACAGAATCCATAAAACACCAACAATTCTTTTTTGGTTTCCGAAAATATCACCTATTTATATTGATAACTCTCACGTTCCATTCTTCAGGGCGTTTTACAGTTTCTTCGAGTTTCAAGCGCTGCTTCTTTGTTAATTCCATTTGATAATAAAGGGATCATAATTACTAAATGTAAATCCCACTCGGTATTATACAGAGAGAACATTTACAATATTTGTGGCCGTCGTCTCGTACGATTTCCGAAGATGCTTTTTAATTTATTGTAGGAGACAGCGAAAAATGGATTAGTACATACGAAGATTGTAAAAGGTTACAGAGATATTTTGTATTTTATTAAAAGATATATTTGTCTTCTATTAGCTTTCTCGTATCTTTGTACTTATACATCTTAATTAAGAAATCATGAAAATTACAAAATGGAATATTGAACCAGTCAATAGCGAAGCTAACTTTAAAGTACGAAAACTGATGATTAGTACCGTTAGTGGCGAAATGAAAGTTTTTGAAGGTATGGCTGAAACAGAAACTGAGGAATTTGAATTAGTCAAAAGACTTTGTTTCAAGGCCGCAATTAATTCAATCCTAACTGATGATGCAAAGCGTGATGAGCATTTGAAATCAGCAGACTTTTTTGATATGGAAAAATATCCTCACATTCTTATTGTTGCTGAGAATATTAATTTAATCGAAAAAAAATTCCAGGCGAATGTAACAATTAAAAACATAACAAAATCAATGGTTCTTGCAATCGATTCTGGTAAAACAACAATTGGTGAAAATTCACTAAACAACGTCAAATTATCATTTTCCGGAAAATTAAATCGCAGGGATTTTGGCTTAACTTGGGATGGCAAAAATGCAGCAGGAGATATTATTGTTGGTGACGAAATTAAATTAAGCGCACGAATTCAATTCGTGAAACAAGAGCAAAATAAAAATGAGGAGAAACCAAGAGAATGTGTTCTTTAATTTTGTTTGGACATTAAAATATGATCATCAGAATCAAAAATCATCAGGCAGCGAATCCTGATGTAAAAGTTACGATCCCACAATCCTAAATCAAATTTATACTTATGCAAGCTCCAAACCACAATATACGTATCCAACAAGAACTTGTAAACAGTATTATTCATGGCTTCGGAATTATTTTTGGCATAGTAGGAATTCCCATTTTGATAGCCTTTGCCATAAAAAGCAATAATACCCCCGGCATTATCGGCGCAGCTATTTATGGTTTTTGTTTTTTACAACTTTTCACAACTTCCACTCTCTACCACGGTTTTCAACATACCGAGGCAAAACGTGTTTTTCATATATTAGATCATATTAGTATTTATTTTCTGATAGCTGGCACCTATACTCCATTTATATTGATATATATGTACAATCCTTTTGGTATTACACTGCTTACAGTACTTTGGAGCCTTACGGCAATTGGAATTATTATTAAGATTTTCTTTACTGGTAAGTGGAATATTGTTTCGACTATTGCATATATAGCAATGGGATGTATAATGGTAGTTGGGGGACGGACTTTCTTTGATGCTATTCCGTCGGGGGTATTGGCGATGATTCTTATCGGAAGTTTACTTTATCTTTTGGGCGTTATCTTTTACCTGTGGAAAAAATATGCATATAACCATGCTGTCTGGCATTTCTTTGTATTAGCTGCAGCAGTTTGCCACTACGTAGCTATTTTAATAGCAGTGTAAATGTTGAATAGTATAAACAATTCTTTCTTTTCTAAGTTGCTGCTTTTACTTTTTCAAGATCAGAATAGGAATCTTCAGCTTCATTTGGAAAAGCACTATTGGCACTCATAAGTCCAAGTAGCCATCACGCAGATGTCGTAATTTATAAAATCTTTGAATACTACGTTTATACATTTTCATATGAGCATATCAATTTTCAAAGCTCATTGTGCGGTGATTTGTGCCATACTTGTATAAACATTCAAGGCCTTAGCTGCGGATATGATTGCTTATCTGATCAAACTTTAAGCCTGCGTAGGTACAGCATTCCTCTACCAATACAACTTCGGTTTCTTTTTTGTCCAAAGCTGCCCGGATCCGCTGGATGTATCGGATGCTTTGTCGGTAGCTTAAACCCATAATACACTGTATGTCTTTTAGTAGATACACAATCTGATGATTTCTGTTTTCATAAGTCTCTCATACATTAACTATGCCTTTACCTAGGCTTTGCTTAGGCTATGATGTGCAATATCTTCCTAATTACTGAAAAGTAATATCAGTTAAAAATAATCATTATTTCCTACAAAGTTCATGGAAAAATTTGTTTTCGCATTGTTGTGGTACGTGACAAGAATACCATTGTAAGACAATTGTTCCAACGAGGTCGATTTGGAACAATAGAGGTATTGAATTTCGAAATTGAATATCAATATTTGCTTTGTATTTCGCTCATTATAACGTTGCACCGAGTATCAAAATGAGGTAGGAAGATAAAAGTGAGTATTAATTTCAAATTATAGAAATCATGGTTAGCCAGACTGGCATTATCAAAATTAAAGATACTATCGGTGGTATGACCTTTTACAAAACTTCCGCAGATGGACATCTTGTTCGTGAGAAAGGCGGAATTGAGAAAAGTAGAATTATGAGTGATCCGGCTTTCCAGAGAACTCGTGAGAACGGTTCGGAATTTGGACGGGCTGGAAGAGCGGGAAAAATTCTAAGAACTGCAGTTCGACCTATGTTGCTGCCTTCGGCAGATACTAGAATGGTGAGCCGATTAACTCAGAAAATGATCAAAATCATGGAGGCTGACCAGGTAAATGATCGTGGTCTGAGAAATGTGATTGATGGTGAAGCGGAATTGCTTACAGGTTTTGAGTTTAACCTTCGTGGTAAGCTTGGTTCATCTCTGTATGCGCCTTTCACTCCCACGATTAATAGACCGAGTGGTAATATTGAGGTCAGTATTCCAGCATTTGTTCCAGCCAATATGTTGGCTGCTCCAACCGGCACAACGCATTACAAAGTTATCTCAGGTGGTGTTGAGGTAGACTTTGAAAACGAAACTTATGTTGTTTCTAATTCTGAAACTGCGGTTTTGCCTTGGGACACAACAATTTCAATTGCGATTAATCATGTAAACTCAGTTACTGCTGCAAGTGTTAATCCGCTTTTTGCTATACTTGGAATTGAATATTTCCAAGAAGTAAATGGATCTATGTATCCGTTGAAAAATGGAGCTTTCAATCCTTTGTCGATTGTATCTGTAAGCGGACTGTAAGATGGTACTCGAACTTAAAAGAAATTATTTCCCAGAAGGAACTAACGGTACTCTAAAATGTGACGGCAAGTTCATTTGTTTTACAATCGAACTTCCATGAAGAAATAATGAAAGACGAATTTCGTGCATTCCGGAAGGGAAGTATTTTATTAAGAAGCGCAACAGCCAGAAATTCAAATCACACTTTATTGTTGTAGGTGTTCCAATAAATCAGTGATCTTAATTCATCCTGCAAATAATGCTATGAAGGAACTAAATGGCTGCATTGCATCAGTAAGTAAACTTTCAGGACCTGGAATGGGTCTTTATTCGAGAGCTGCTTTTTTAAGTTTGAAGAGTGTTTTAGAAAAAGCGCTTGAGCAAAATGCAGAAGTAGTTTTAATTATTAATCACTAATAATTTTTTTATGGACTTTATAGAAAGAGCCCAGGCTCCCACTCCGAAATTTTTTAAAATATTGCGAACTATTGGACTTGCTTTGTTAGCAGTTGGCGGCGCAATTTTGAACGCAGTTGTAGCGCTTTCAGTTTTGGTCGTTACCATTGCGGGCTTTACCGTAAATATGAAGCGAAGACGAGCAAAATTTCAACCTCAAAGAATTAGTTCTGAAAAAACGAGCTAACGTAAATATTCTGCGGAAAGATTTAATTCCTATTTTAAAAAGATGGTTTTGCGAGGCGTGATTTTGCGCCAGGGATAGCAACGGCATCCTTTGCTGCTCCCCTATTACAAGAATCTGACCGAACTATTTCTAGCAGCAAAGATATAGTGGATAGCCCGGTGCTGGCAGTAGGAACGCTCTGACAGCAGTCGCCACAAAAGAAATAATAAACAGTTTGAAATTTACAAGCCAATTTGAACTTAAATATAGAGTTGGTAAACTTGGTATCCGAAGTTGTATGGAGCAAAACTTTGCCATTTTCTCACCACTTTAAAATGAGTTTTTACTTTCGAATTTTACTACTTTGCCATCCACGATAATCAAATTTTTAGACTTCGAAAATTGTACAACTAATGATTTGTCATAAATTTGTCCGACTAACCTAAGCAATACATATAACTCCATTTTCTTTATAAAGAAAATCAATATCAAATTAAGTAAAGAGCAGTGAAAAAGGATGAAAATGAAGCAGCAAACTGGACTATATGTTTAGAATGTAAAGGCCGTGGCAAAAAAAGTCGATCCATCAGCAAGAAAATTCGACTTCGCTATAAAACAGCACTAGATCAATTTGAAAAAACAAAAAATGAAGGTACGGCTCCTGTGCCTCCTAAAGGTCATTTGTATACTTGCTTAAGTTGTTTGGGATCTGGTTTAATTCCTTCCATTCATCCTCCTGTTGCAGATAAAGAAAACTATCCACATCTTGCCATTATTGGAGCAGGAATTGGAGGAGTTGCACTTGCTGTGGCTTGTTTGCACCGCGGAATACCTTTCACTATTTATGAACGCGATAGCGACTACAAGGCTCGTGCTCAAGGTTACGGACTCACGCTGCAACAAGCAAGTAAAGCCATTGAAGGATTTGGTATTTCCTCCTTAGAAGCAGGGGTTATTTCTACAAAACATATAGTTCATACCTGCGAAGGAAAAGTAATTGGGGAATGGGGAATGAGAAAATGGATACCTTCAGCGCCAACAGCATCTCAAAAACGTTCCAATATACATATCTCACGGCAATCGTTGCGTTTAGCGCTACTTGAGCAACTCGGAGGACATAATTCAGTTCAATGGGGACATCAATTAGTAGACCTTAAGGACACTGAGGGCGAAAGCGCTGAATTAAGCTTTCTAGTTAACGGAAGAATAAAGCACATTAAAGCAGATCTTGTAGTTGGAGCAGATGGTATTCGTAGTTCAGTACGAAGACTGCTAATTGGCGAAGAGATTACCCCTTTACGCTACTTAGGTTGCATTGTAATATTGGGCATTTGTCCTTTAAATGCGCTGGAAGATCTTGTAAGTCCTTTATTGGATTCCGCTACTGTATTTCAAACTGCAAATGGGAAGGAGCGAATTTATATAATGCCTTACGATTTAGAGACCGTCATGTGGCAATTGAGCTTCCCGATGCTAGAAGAAGATGCTACGGCATTAAGCGCTAAAGGACCTCAAGCACTTAAAGAAGAAGCATGCCGAAGAACACAGTGGCACGAACCAATTCCTCAAATTCTAGGCGCGACTTTGGAAGCTCATATATCTGGCTACCCTGTGTATGATCGCGCATTACTCCAATCCGAACTATTAGACAAAGGAAATCGAGCAACGCTAATCGGAGATGCTGCCCACCCCATGAGTCCATTCAAAGGACAAGGTGCAAATCAAGCTTTGATTGATGCACTTTCTCTGGCACGTGGACTATCACGCGGATGTAACCATTTATCGCAATGGAGAAAAGTGGGCTTGCGAGAAAGTATATTAAAGCAATTTGAATCAGAAATGCTAGAACGCAGTGCTACCAAAGTAAAAGATTCCGCCGCTGCCGCCGAGTTCTTACATTCTGAGATGGTACTTTGTGAGGGCAATGCACCAAGAGGACGAATTTTAAAGAAGAAAGATATATAAATTTGTACCGTCATTCGATTTTTTTCCTTTTAAAGAAGGCATTACGTCAATTAGTACTTCTAAATTTTAAAAAAAAATCATTCAACTTAGTAAGAATGCAACACCTCCATAACTAACAAGATCCACGCTTATTGAAACATAGCGAAGCGAAGATGAGATGCCGAGTGAGGCGTCTTGTACCTTGCTTGATGATGTCAAGTCCAATAAAAATTTGCACAATATCCTGATTTAAGCATTGTGCAGATTTAGTTAATTATTCCTTACTCCACTGCATATTTAATGCCCAGTTCGTATGTTGAGCAATCTCAAGAATATATCCTTTTTCAGATTCGCTATGTCTTAATCTATTTATGAGATATTGATCTGCCCATACATACTCCGTTGTATTTCCAGATTCTAATAAATCTTTTAGAATTGGTCTTTGTTCATCGTTTATCACTAAATAATATACTTTAAAAATAAAAACACCTTTATCGCCACTGTCAAGATGTAGTACAGAAGTCTTTATTGTTTCCTTAAATTTATAATCTATCAATCTAAATTGTTTCCACGGCAATATACTAGTTGATATAAGTTCTTCACAGAATTCTCTCTAAAGAGAAATTTCACGATCTTCTTTCGACTTAAACCCCGCAATAAATTCTATTACTTTTATCCCTTTCACAAAAACACGCAAATTATTTTTTGCAATACCTTTTTCTGTTTCGATTATCTTGTCTCTCATTACATTTAGTTTTTTAAATACTTTTTTGAACCTGGCAGAGTTTTAAATGCACCGCCAGCTTCAATAGAATTATAATACCATAAAAATCAACTATGATTCTATATTAAACTATTTTGAAAGAAGAAGTACAAATGCAAGTCCAGAATCTTTTAATGCCAAAATATAAGCATTTAGAAATCAATTTCGTGGAGTACGAAAAATTGACTTTTTCCTT